>JAYVYF010000175.1:0-12454 GCA_043784585.1 Burkholderiales bacterium | reverse complement strand
GCCTGCAAAAGCGCCATTTTTTCAGGCTCGGCCAGCAGCGCATCGGCGCATATTTTCCACGCCTCGTTAAAATTATGGGGCTGCTGAATTTCACTCATTTCATGGATCCAGCGCGTCCCCGCTTCTTGGATAGATGCAATGACGTTATTGATATCGATAGGGCTGGCGGTGGAATTCATTTACGATATGCTGACGAGAATTGATTAATGTGCAGTTTGCGACAGAATTGGACGCTTTGCACGCTCGCATCAGAAAATCAAATGATGAAGCGGCCTCAGCCACTGTTTCGTCATGATTTGCTCACAAATCGTTTCAACAAATCAAGTCATTGGGCTTTAAGAGACGCTAAAAGCAACCGCCCAAAGGAGTACCAAAATTTATATTGTTGTTGTTGCCTGGTTGTACGTCGTGCTCATGGTCGCGGTGATGCAAAGCTCACTGGTCGCGGGCGTGGTGACGTTCTTATTTTTCGGCATATTGCCGTGCGGATTGGTAGTGTGGTTGATTGGAACACCCGCTCGGCGGCATGCTGCGGCGCAACAAAAAAATGCGTCTCAATTAACCGAGGTAGCACCGGAATTAACGCCCGACAAAAATCTGAACACACCAGATCGAGGCGATACCGAGCGAAATTAACGCTATTTGCTGGAGCGTATCGGCAAGCGTGGCGCGCTTGTGCAAGCCGGGAATCAAATCCGCAATCGCGACGTAGATCATGCTGGAGGCAGCAAAACATAAAAATATGTTGGCGTATTCGTCAAAACTGCGCAGCGCAAAATACGCCAACACCGCGCCTACCAACGTGGCAAAGCTTGAAACCAGATTCCAGAACAGCGCGCGTCCACGGCTAAAACCCGAATGAATGAGCACCAGGAAATCGCCAAGCTCTTGTGGCAACTCGTGCGCAATAATCGCTACCGCGGTGACCACGCCCAATTTAAAATCTGCCAAAAAAGCGGCGGCAATCGCCAGCCCATCGGTGAAATTATGAAAGCCATCGCCAATGATGATCATCCACGCCGTCGTTTCCCGACCGGTGATCGATGGGTGGGAATGTGTGCCTGCATGCGCGGGCGTGTGGACGTGCCCTTGGTCGTGTTTGTGTCCTCGCGCGTGGATCGATGGTTTTGCGTTCGCGATAGCTGCTTCTGCCTGCCCCGCATGGTCGTGATTATGACGCCACAAGACCAATTTTTCCAACACAAAGAAGGCCATGATCCCGGCCAGAATCCAGGCTGCGGCTTGATGCGATTTCGCGCCCGACTCAAATATATGCGGTAGCAAGTCCAGAAACACCACGCCCAGCAAAGCGCCCACCGCATAGCTTACAAATAGCGGAATTAAACGAGGTTGAACCCGCCAAGCCAGCAACCCCGCCAGCAGCGCAGAAAGTGTGCTGCCCGCCAAGCAAGCAATGATGATATGGATAAGTGTCATGTGTTCAAAGGCGGGGGAGTCAAAGCGCACCACTAAATATTTTTGGTTTTCTACTTGGTGCCATCAGAAGACGCTCATTCGCCAGCAAAAAGAGCATATTCTGAGCCTGTAAAAAGCACGCCAAAACTTGGGTTCTATTTGCAACTTGATTGCATAAGTATAACACAAATGCTCTCTGACTTACACTATGCCTAAGACGTTTTGATAACCGTCAGGTTTGAAGTCGACGGTGTCGCTTACGAAAAGGTGATGAAAGTCAAACGACTTACGCCGGCGGAAATGGGGGTGTTTTCCAGTCCCGGTAGCGCAGCGCCGTGTCCCTGGCTTGCTGCGCCCTATTACCCCTTTAATCGGCCGATCGGCCAACCTATTTGAGAGCGACTATTGCTCAATCCAAATAACCCCCGCCATCCGCCCCGTGCTGCGACCGGCCATGCCTTCTCGTCGATAGGAAAAAAAACGTGACGGCTCACTTGCTGTGCAGAAATTGCCACCATAGATCCGCGTCACTCCCGCTCTGGTGAGACTCAAGCGTGCAAGCGCATAAATATCTGCCATAAACTTGTCGGGACGCGCATCGCCACGCGGCAGGAAACACCCTTCGGCAGCAGAATCGCGCGAGACAAACGCTTCAAACACATCCTTGCCCACCTCAAATGCCGATGGCCCAATGGCAGGGCCTAGCCATGCCATGATGTTACCGGGGGCAACCGCAATGGCCGCGACCGTATTTTCCAAAACGCCCGCGGCGAGGCCACGCCAACCGGCATGCGCAGCGGCGACATGCTGGCCGCCATCATCACAAAACAAAACGGGCAAACAATCGGCCACCATGACGGCACAGGGAATGTTTGGTTGATCGGTGACGACTGCATCAGCCTCGACCGCTTCAGCTAAATCAATGATGTCGTCTGCCACGACGACTCGGCACCCGTGTACCTGATTGAGCCATTTCGGCGCGCGTGGTAAAAGTGCCGCCAATCGTCGGCGATTTTCATCAATCGCGTCTGGCTGATCACCCGAAGAACGACCCAGGTTTAGGCTGGCCAAATCGGCTTGGCCGCTATTAACGCTGACGCCACCGTGGCGAATGGTGAAGAGAGCCCTTACAGTAGCAGGCTGCGGCCAGTTGGGGAAAATTAAATCAGTCGGATTGAATCGGCTGACGCGATCACCGCCATCGCTGCTCATTCTACAAACCGCGCACGAATTCGATCAGTGCCAGCATGTCTTCTGGCAACGGCGCTTCAAAGGTCATTGATTCTGCGGTGACAGGATGTTCCAGCGTGAGTCTGCGCGCATGCAGCGCCTGCCGCCCGAATGCGTTGAAGGTGTCGCGAACGTGAGCATCAATCTTGGTCATGGTCGGGCCGTAGACAGGATCACCTTCCAGCGGAAAACCGATGGATTGTAAGTGGACGCGGATTTGGTGGGTGCGGCCGGTTTCGAGCGAGCATTCGAGCAGCGAATGAAATTCATAACGCTCCATCGGGCGGTAATGCGTAACAGCAGATTTTCCGGCGTTCGATTCCCCCCGTCGCACATCGCCAATCACCGCCATTTTGGTGCGCTCACGAGGGTGACGATCAATCGGCGCGTCAACTTTGCCGCTGTCTTTTACATAGCCGCGCACCAGCGCGTTGTAGATGCGTTTCATGGTGCGCGCCTGCAATTGGCGCACCAGCGAGAACTGTGCCCCCTCAGTCTTCGCGGCCACCATCACGCCACTGGTATCTTTATCGAGCCGATGGACAATGCCCGCCCTCGCCAAATTCGCCACCTGCGGATTGCGCGCGAGCAGGCCGTTCAGCAACGTGCCACTCCAGTTACCTGCGCCGGGATGCACCACCAAGCCTGCGGGCTTATTGATGACGATGATCGAATCATCTTCAAAAATAGCTTCGATGGGCAGCACCTCTGGCTTGAACGCCAGTTCTTCTTCACGCGGCGTTAGCGTTGCATAAATTATCTCGCCACCCAAGAGTTTGGTTTTCGGCTGGGTGGACAAGCCGTCCAGCAGAATAGAGCCCTCTTTAACCATTCCGGCCAGACGACTGCGCGAATAATCGGGAAACAATTCTGCCAGGCCTTGGTCAAATCGCAACCCCGCCATCGCAAGTGGCACCGTGAGCGTTACCTCGGGAACCGCGCTGGCGCTGTTGGGCTTTATATCCAACTTCGTGCCCGAGCTGGTGCCTAGTGCCACAGCCGATGTTACGGGAGTTCCAACTAGGGCTTGTGGCTCGATTGGGCTATAATCTTCATCTTCAAATTCGATTGGCATTTACAAATTATGACACGTCGCTCACTCACATCCTTCCTCGTCACCACTATCGCCGTGTTGGGCTTGAGCTTGCTGGGCGCTTGCAGTTTTTTTGGTGAGAAGCTGAATGAGCAAAAAAACTGGAGCGTTGAAGAGTTCTACAAAAACGCAAAATCCGACCTGAATTCCGGTAATTATCCGGGCGCTATCAGGCTATATGAATCACTAGAGGCGCGCTACCCGTTTGGCCGCTACGCGCAGCAGGCACAACTTGACATTGCCTACGCTTATTATAAAGAAAATGACAGTACGCAGGCCGTCGCCGCGACTGAGCGCTTTATCAAATTGCACCCCAACCACCCCAATCTCGACTACGCGCTTTATTTGAAGGCACTCGCGTTTTTCAAGCCAGACCTGGGATTGTTCGGCGATTTGCTTAATCTTGATCCAGCGGATCGTGATCCGAAAGCGCTGCGTGAATCGTTCGAAGCGTTCAAAGATCTGGTGATTCGTTTTCCGGACAGCATTTATTCGGATGACGCGCGCATCCGCATGGCCTATTTAGTCAATACGCTGGCGCGACATGATGTTTCTGTCGCGCGGTATTACATGAGCCGTGGTGCGTATCTTGCGTCGGTCAATCGTGCTCAAAACGTGCTTCAACGTTATCCGCAAGCACCCGCGATCCAAGAAGCGCTAGAAGTCAGCGTGGAAGCTTATGAAAAAATGGGTTTGCCCGAACTAGCTTCTTCCTCGCGCCGGGTATTGGAAAAAAACTTTCCGAATAACGCGATGGTCGCTAAACCAGGCAGTTCGAGAGCCTGGTGGAAGCTTTGGTAAGTTCATGCAGCGGTTCGCCCATCGTGCAAATCAAACTGTGCTCGCCCTTATTCGATAGCGAGTAGCTGTAGCAATTGCTCTTGGGCGGCCTTACGCACACCTCGCGGGCCGCGACTAGGCTTCTTCCGTATGTAACCGCCCCCCCCGTCCATTTCCCACGCTTGTGCGTTGTCCTTCAAATAAGGTGTGAGGCCTTCGCTGATCACACGTTTTTTTAGCTTGGGGTCGAGAATCGGAAAACATGTTTCGATGCGTCGGAAGAAATTACGCTCCATCCAATCGGCGCTCGACAGCATCACCCGTTCCTGGCCGCCTTCGCGGAAATAAAATATTCGCGTGTGTTCCAAAAATCGTCCTACAATAGATTGCACTCGAATGTTCTCTGACAATCCCGCCACGCCGGGCCGGAGCGCGCACACGCCGCGCACAATCAGATCAACTTTTACGCCTGCCGCAGATGCCCTATAAAGCGCCTCAATCACCACCGGATCAAGCAGCGAATTCATTTTGGCAATAACTGCCGCGCGCTTGCCCGATTTCGCCAGCTTGATTTCATTTTCAATCGAGGCAATCACGCGCTGGTGCAGCGTAAATGGCGACTGCCAAACATGCTTCAACTTGGTCGCCTTGCCGAGACCGGTCAGCTGCACAAAAATTTCATTCACGTCAGCGCAAATGCCATCGTTTGATGTCAACAACCCAAAATCAGTGTAAAGCCGCGCGGTCCTCGGATGGTAATTGCCGGTGCCCAGATGCACATAGCGGCGTAATATTTTGCGGCCCTCGTCGCCAGTTTCAAACTCGCGCCGCACGATCAGTGCCATCTTTGCATGCGTCTTGTGACCGACCACACCATAGACCACATGCGCGCCCACCGCCTCTAGCTTTGCTGCCCAATTAAGATTCGCCTCTTCATCAAACCGCGCCATCAGCTCGACCACCACCGTGACTTCTTTGCCACGTTTGGCCGCATCAATCAGCGTTTCCATAATCGCTGAATCGGTACCGGTTCGGTACACCGTTTGTTTAATCGCGACCACCTGTGGATCTCGTGCGGCCTGCTGAATGAACTCAATTACGGGCGCGAAGCTTTGAAACGGATGATGCAGCAACACGTCTTGTTTGGCCAGCAACTCAAAAATACTGCTCATTTCTTTCTGTTTGTTAAGCTTCTGCAAAACTTTCGGCAAACCCGCTGCGAACGGCGCGAATTTAAGATCGGGGCGCGCCATTTGATCGGGCACATTCATCAACCGCACCAGATTGACCGGGCCATTCACACGGTAAAGATCCATCTCCTCCAGCTCCACCTGCGCAAGTAAAAATTGCGTCATTTCATGCGAGCAATTGTCGGCTACTTCCAGCCGCACGGCATCACCCAAATGGCGCTGCGGCAATTCACCTTGCAGCGCAATACGAAGATTTTTTACCTCTTCCTCATCAACAAATAAATCCGAGTTTCGTGTCACGCGAAATTGATAGCAACCAAGCACTTCCATGCCTGCAAACAATTCCCCCACATGCGCATGCAGGATTGACGTTAGAAACACAAATTCGCTAGATTTGTAATCGGCCAGATTCGCCACGCCGGGCGGAAATTTGATTACGCGCGGCAACACTCTGGGCGCCTGCACAATCGCGCGTTGCGAGTCGCGACCAAATGCATCACGACCTCGGAGCTCTATGGCGAAATTCAGCGACTTGTTAAAAATGCGCGGGAACGGATGGGCGGGGTCAAGCCCGATGGGCGTGAGCAGCGGCATCATTTCGCGAAAGAAAAAATCTTTAACCCATGCTTGTTGCACTGGCGTCCAATTCGCACGCCGGACAAAACGAATACCCTCCGCCGCCATCGCCGGAAACATTTCATCGTTGAGCAGCGAGTACTGGCGCACTACCATCGCATTGACTTCTACCACCACCAGGCGCAAGGTTTCTTTGGCGCTGCGGTCGTCAGCGCCACGCGCGGTAGAGTTCAGCTTGATCTGCTCTTTCAGGCCGGCGACGCGGATCTCAAAAAACTCGTCGAGATTTGATGACACGATTGACAAATATTTGAGGCGTTCCAACAATGGAACTGTTTTATCCTCAGCTTGCGCCAACACGCGACGATTAAACGCAAGTGACTGAATTTCCCGATTCAAAAATCGGCTAACGGTTTTTTTAGTGGCCATGCTCAGGGGGTTTTAGAATTTTTTGTCACAATACCGTTAGCTTATGACGTTTTTGTGACGTGTGGCTACTGGCTGGTTTACGTGTACCGTGTGACATACTCTCACCAGCCTCGTTGCGCTGATGTTGCGCTAAACAAACTCCATAAAAATTCTATAGAACATGCCCCATCACACGCTCGCTGCAGTTGATCTCGGCTCCAACAGTTTTCATTTGCAAATCGCCCGAGTCGTGGATAATCAACTCTACGCGCTGGATAATTTGAAGGAAACGGTACGGCTTGGCGCAGGCGTCACCCCTGAAAAGCAAATTGACCCGGCAACTGCCGAGCGCGCTTTTAATGCGCTGCGAATATTTGCGGAGCGGCTGCGCGACCTGCCCAAAGACGCGGTGAGAGTGGTCGGCACCAATGCGCTTCGAATCGCCAAAAACGCGAATAGTTTTATCCGTGAAGCGGAAGCGATTCTAGGCTATCCAATAGAAGTGATCGCGGGCCGTGAGGAGGCCCGCCTAATTTATATTGGCGTGGCACATAGTTTGCCGCCCGCCAATCAAAATCGGCTGGTGGTCGACATTGGTGGTGGCTCAACTGAATTTATTATCGGCCACCGGATGAAACCTAAATTGGTCGATAGCCTGTACATGGGCTGTGTGTCGTTTTCAGAGCGCTATTTCCCCGGTGGCAAGCTTGATCGTAAATCATTCAAAGAAGCCGAGTACGCTGCAGCACGCGAACTGGAGTCCATCACCACTCCGTTTCGCAGAGAAGGCTGGCGCGAGGCCTACGGCTCAAGCGGTACGGCGAAAGCGCTGAGCATTATTCTGGTAGAAAACGGCCAATCAACCCATGCCATCACGCGCGATGGTCTGGCATGGCTGAAAGAAAAAGCGCTTAAGGCGGGAGACTTCAAAAGCCTTGATTTACCGGGTGTTAAAGGGGATCGGGTGCCGGTGTTACCGGGCGGACTGGCAATCATGACCGCCGTTTTTGAAGAGCTTGATTTAAAGGAAATGGCGATTGCGGATACCGCGCTGCGAGATGGCGTCCTTTACGATTTGCTTGGACGCACATCGCATACCGACATCCGCGACGCCACAGTCATCCAGTTTGCCAAACGCTATCATGTTGACCAGGCACAAGCCGCCAGGGTCGAGACCGCCGCCCTTCGATTTTTTGATGCGATTGATAGTGCAACTGATATTGCAAATCAATCCGCGGGCAGCGAACAAAATGATGCCGAATTATTGAATGAGCGACGCTATCAGCATCGCCAAGCACTAGGCTGGGCGTGCCGGTTGCACGAGATCGGCATCTCGATTGCGCAGGCAGGATTTCATAAACATTCGTCCTATATCATCGGCAATGCTGACATGCCCGGATTTTCAAAACGCGAACAGGCAACACTCGCCATCTTAATCCTCGCGCAGCGCGGTAAACTTTCCAAGCTAAGTGCTGAACAGATTCAAGATGATTTATTTGTATCGCGGGTGCTGTGTTTGCGGTTATCGGTATTGCTGGCGCGCAGCCGTCGAAATCCGGGTGACCAACGGTTCAGCTTGTCGCGCAATCTGCCCGAACGCAAATTCACGCTCAAGGTACAGCACGACTGGCTGGCAAAAAATGATTTGACCGCCTATGAGCTAAAGCAGGAAGCAATGGAATGGGCGAATGTGGGTGTTGAAGTGGTGGTCAACGGCGACCTTTAACCCGCAAAAAAGTAGCGTGGTTACATAGCGTTGTTGCTTTAAGGCCGAAGAATCAGGATCGTTATAAGAGTCGTTATAAGCATCATCATAAAAGCCAGCTAAAAAAAGGCCCCGCATTGCCGCGGGGCTTTTTGATATCTACGGCAAGATGACTGCCGACTGATTCACCGCAATATTACTTCTTTGGTGCGTCTTTTGGTGCATCCTTAGCGACATCTTTCGCGGCGGGCTTATCCGCTTTTGGTGCTTTAGCAGCGGCAGCTTTGGCTTCTTTGTCAGCTTTAGCTTTGTCGGCTTTGGCTTTCTTTTCTTCAGCGACCTTGTCAGCTTTGGCTTTCTTTTCTTCAGCGGCCTTGGCAACTTTGTCGGCCTTCGCTTGCTTGGCAGCAGCGGCTTTTTCTTTCTTCTCTTCAGCAGCAGCGACTTTCTTTTCGGCAGGTGTCATTTCCTTTGTATCGGCTTTTTTCGCGTCAGCGGCCATTGCTTTTTCTGTTTTGGCGGGTGCTGCTGCCTTCTCTGCTTTCGCAGGAGCATCATCTTTTTTCATTTCAGCTTTTGCGACTGGTGCCGGCGCGGCGGGAGCGGGCTTTGCTTCTGCTTTAACGGCTGGCTTGGCATCCGCTTTGGCGGCCACGGTGGTTTTGCCGCTTAACGATACCTCTTTGTCGATTTTCTTCAACGTGCCCTCACCAATACCAGGCACCTTGTCTACGTCGGCCATGGATTTAAACGGGCCGTTTTTGGTGCGGTAGTCAATGATGGCCTGTGCCTTGACTTCGCCAATACCGTCGAGCGTGATCAACTCTCCTTTAGTGGCGGTATTCAGATTCACGGCAGCATATGCCATGGTGATTGAAGCGAAAAACGCGACAAAAATTGCGAGGATTTTTTTCATATCTTTTCCTTGTGGTGAATGAAGTAAAACGTCGGAGAAACGGAGCGCGTTCAAATTTGCCGGGGCGAATCTTTTATAAACCCAATTCAACCCAATCCCGAAGGTTGCCCCACTAAAACGGCGTAACATACAAATGGTTGACATCAGGTTCCGACGTTCACGTGCGCCTTTTTTCAAGCAGCGTCTGGTGGGAGTACTGCGAATCCTTGCAATAGATTTTTTTAACTCACCAAACCCATTGATTATACAAATTTTTTTGGAAAATTATCGGATCTTTTTTGAACCTTGTGATAATGCCCTCGCGATTGCCGACCTCGGGCCGCTTCGTCACTTCACCGTGAGCAAATACACCGCGCCTTTATCCGTTTGCGCCACGGCATGATCGCCATAGGCAAGCAACGACACAATGCGGCTGCCATCGGTCGTTGCGCGGCCGATCAGCTCACCATTTTCAGCCGAGAGCGCGTGGATCAATCCGTTTGCATCACCGACTAAAACCTTGCCCTTCAACACGACTGGCGTGCCGGGGTCACGATTCACCAATTTTTCCTGTTTCCATACTGACGCACCCGTTGTCTTGTCCAGCGCGTGAACATTGCCGTCTACATCGGCCACATATAAATATTTGGCATCAATCGCAACGCCATCAGCGCTGGATATTTCACGCGACCACAGTAAGTTGCCATTGAGGGTTTCAACGCAACCGGTGCGTCCCTGATAGACCGACGCGCAAATGCGTGAATCATCGAGCACCGGAATTCCTGATACATCGGCCACCCGTTCAAGCTCGGTGGCACCTCGTGGAAGCGATACCGTCGCTTCCCAAGTCGGTTTGCCGCTCTCAGCTTCAATCGCGACCACTTTTCCGCCGGGATATCCCGCGTAGATGGTGTTGCCGCTGACCAGCACGCCGGCATTGGTGCGCAACGTCAGCGAAGGCGGTGGGCGCTGAAATACCCATTTTCGTTTTCCATCGGCGCGGTTAAGCGCAAATATGCGGCCATCTGCGGTGCGGACAATAACATTGGCCGCCATCACACTCGGTGGTGCCAATACTTCGCCAGCAACACTTGATTTCCATAGCGAACGTCCTGCCGGATCGAATGCAAGCACCTCGCCTTTGTTGCTCGCCACGACCACAATATTTTCGGCTGCGCCAACGCCGCCGCTCAGTTTTGCTTTTGCATCAATTCTGGTGACCATGCGACCGCCCTCGTCCGCCAGCGCGGTGAGCGTGCCATCGTGGCCGGCAACGTAAACCAGCTTGTCAGCGAACGCAGGCGCAAATAAATAGCCGCCCGATTTGCCGGTGTGGGCCGTCCAGGCGATCGTCACCGTGTCATTTTTCATTTCAGCGAGCACCACCGGCTTTTTACCGCCACCACCAAACCATCCGCTAAACCAACTTCCGCCGCTGGAATTACCGCCGCCGAACGTACCGCAACCACTCAATGCTGCCAATGCCACGACCGAGAATGCAACGGCCAGCCCCCGGCGACGGCGTGCTGCGAACTGCGCCGCTACCGGCGCGGCTAACGACATCAACAGACGGTTCAGCATAAAAGCACGCGCCTTGAAATGTCCCTTGAACTGAACCCTAAGCGATGAGGTCACTTTTTAGCTCCTTTGTCATCGGTTGGCTTGATGTCAGCTGCAGGTGCCGAGGCCGCCACCGGCGCGATTACAGCAGCACCGCCAAATGCGTCCAGCTTAGCTTGCGAAATTGCTTTGAGGGGGCTACGTTCGCCGGCTTTTTCAACGGCAACTTGATACGCGGCTCGAGCCTCATCGCGTTTGCCCTGAACGGCAAATATATCGCCGCGCAAATCGGCGGCAATCCCCGCAAATGAATCTTCTTTTACGCCGTCCAATACTTTCAACGCGTCATCGTATTTTTTATCCTCCAGCATCACACTGGCCAGTTGCACGCGCGCAATGCTGCGATGCGTAGCACGGCCATTGTCAATCACCCATTGCAGATGGGTTTTGGCGGTGGCGTAGTCCTTGGCCTCGAACGCGCTTTTGGCCGCCATCAGTTGCGCGTCCGTCGCCTGGAAAGTGCGGGGGAATTTTTCAGAAAGCGCGTTGGCCGCCTCAGATAGTTTTTTGTATTCTTTGCTGGCGTTAACTTCTTCAGCCGTTTTTTTCACGCTCTTGAATAATGTTTCAGCCTGCGCTGCCTGGCGGCCTTGATAGTCGCGCCAAAAATAAACCCCAATTACACCAATAAAAAATGCGGCCACCGCGAGGTATACCCACGTGCCCCATTTGTCCCACCAATCCTTGAGCGCGGAGATGCGCTCTTGTTCTTCTAAATCGTAAGCTGACATGGAAAACCTTTTTGATATTGCGGATCTGAAATTGCTGACACCGTTAAAAACTCTTAAAATTTACTGGGAGAATGGTGATTTCAACACCGCAGCGGCCTGATCCAAAGTCACCAGCTGCTGAATGCCACCGCGCAAATCTTTCAAGCTGACCATCGACTGAGCGACCTCATCCGGACCCAAGATAATAGCAAAGCGAGCGCCGCTGCCGTCAGCTTTCTTCATTTGCGACTTAAAGCTCGCTACGCTTGCGTCAATTGCACCATGCACCGCCACCTTAAGCCCTTGATCACGCAAACGCTCAGCCGCGATCCAGGCCGCGTCCTGAGTTTCTGCCGAGTAAACAACATAGGCATCAAGGTGATCGACGGCAATCGGCGCGCTTTCCTGCAACGCCATCATCACCCGCTCAACGCCAACACCGAAGCCGCAGCTTGGGGTCGGCTTGCCGCCCAGCTCTGTGAACAGGCCATCGTAGCGCCCACCGCCCGCAATCGTCAGTTCCCAATCGCGGCCGGTAGCAATAAACTCAAACACGGTGCGGTTGTAATAATCGAATCCCCGCACCAGGCGTGGGTTCACGGTGTAGGTTACGCGCGCCGCGTCCAGGCGTTGCTTTACGCCGTTAAAGTGCGCAATCGCGGCCTCGTCAAGAAACGCCATTAATTTGGGCGCGCCATCAGCTAGCGCCTGCATCGTCGGGCTTTTACTATCCAGCGTGCGCAGCGGATTGGTGTAGAGCCGACGTTTGCCGTCCTCGTCGAGCTCGTCCACATGCGCTTCAAAATATTTCACCAGCGCCTCGCGATGTGC
>JAYVYF010000174.1:0-12791 GCA_043784585.1 Burkholderiales bacterium | reverse complement strand
AAGGCCATTTTCTTTCACGTCCAAATAAGTCGCCTCAAAACCCTGACGCTCCAGCTCGCGGAATGTATCCAGCGTAGCTTTGTGCTCAGTCTTTAAGGTGATGATGTGCTTGCCCTTGGTTTTATAAAACTGCGCAGCGCCCTTCACGGCTAGATTGATCGATTCCGTCGCGCCCGAGGTCCAAACGATTTCTTTTGAATCACAATTCACCAGCTTAGCCACTTCGTCGCGCGCCGCTTCGACCGCATCTTCTGCTGTCCAGCCATAACTGTGGCTGCGCGACGCAGGATTGCCGTACATCTCGGTTAAATACGGAATCATTTTAGCGGCCACGCGCGGATCAACCGGCGTGGTGGAGGAATAGTCAAGATATATAGGTTGCACCGGAGTTTGCACAACGGATTGCGTGTCGGGCTGTTTCATAATTTCGTTTCTCTTTATTTTGTCAACTGAGTTACTAACTGACCGAAAGCGGAATTTCCACACCTGCGCGACCGCGCAAGGCGCTATTGGGGCGCACTTTCAACAAACTTTTTGGGCCAACAATGGTTTGGGTATTTTGCTGGTTTTGTTTCTGCACCAGATCTGCCAAAGTCACACCGGATAAATAATTTAATACGGTCTCATTCAAGCTTTCCCACAAGTCGTGGGTCATGCAGCGCTTTTCGCCCATGCATGGCTCGCGGCCTTCACACTGGCGCGAATCGATCTGCTCTTCCACTGCCACAATAATGTCGGCAACATTCAATTGCGCCGCAGGCTTTGCCAGATTGTAACCGCCGCCAGGCCCACGCACGCTTTGTACAAGTTGATTACGACGCAATTTGCCGAACAATTGTTCCAAATACGAAAGCGAAATTTTTTGCCGCTCGCTAATATTGGCAAGCGTGACCGGGCCATTATTGGCGAAAAGCGCCAGATCAAGCATCGCAGTAACTGCAAATCTACCTTTGGTGGTGAGTCTCATATTAGGCGATCCTCGGTGGGGCACAAACTAAATGTCCGACTAATTAAGTCAAGTATAGGAAAGTTGAGTAGATTAGTCAAGTATATTGGGTAAAGAGCGTTGTTCTCAAGAG
Source organism: Burkholderiales bacterium (assembly GCA_043784585.1). Lineage (GTDB taxonomy): Bacteria > Pseudomonadota > Gammaproteobacteria > Burkholderiales > Usitatibacteraceae > UKL13-2. Next base: position 11,712 of record JAYVYF010000174.1, on the reverse strand, counting down.
GGAGACCGTTAGCCCAGAGAAACATTCGGAATTATTACGCTTCAAGCTGGACAAGCCACTTGAGCCTTTTCGATTCAAACCAACGCGAGAAGCTGGGTTCACTGTGACAACTCACGCCGCTAAGAGCACCCAAATCGCCGCATTGCGCAAGAATTGAAAAAACGCGTCCATGCGCCTTCTCAGCCCGCTTTCTTTTGATTGGCATGTTCATTTGCTGCAATAAGTTCTGCTTCCAATTCCGCCACTCGCTTCAACAGCGCCCCTATCTGCGCATCGGTCACGTCGGATCGTGCCGCAAGTGTTTTTAAGACGGCGTTTAGCGGATCGTTTTCATTGGTGGTGACGGCATAGGCCGAGAATGCTTTGCCCGCCACACCTTCGATGCCTTCGACAATTCTTGCTGGAATGCCAACCACGGTCGCACCTGCCGGAACGGCTTTTACCACCACCGAATTCGAGCCAATTTTGGCTCCTGCGCCGACTGTAAACGGGCCGAGGATTTTGGCCCCTGCACCTACAGTGACACCATTTTCCAGCGTGGGATGACGTTTGCCTTCGTTCAGCGATATGCCGCCGAGCGTGACGCCTTGATAAAGCGTGCAATCGTCGCCGATTTCTGCGGTTTCACCGACCACGATTCCGATGGCGTGATCGAAAAAAACCCGCCGTCCGAGTTTCGCCGCAGGATGAATTTCAACACCCGTCAGTGGCCGCGTAATTACCGAAACAAAACGCGCAAGCCATTTGAAGCCGTTGTTCCACAGCGGATGCGAGATACCTTGATGCAGCCAGATCGCATGCAAACCGGGATAGCAGGTGAGCACTTCCCACGCGTTGCGGGCAGCAGGATCGCGCACATAAACGCTTTCGATATCTTCTTTTATTCGTTCAAACATGATTTTATTTTATTGGGGATTTCGGTGCTTGAAGATCCTTTAAGCGACGATGGTTTTTGAAAAGAGGCCAGCAGGCCACGTAAAATCGCTACCTCTTCCGGCTCCATCCGCGCCCGGGTAAACAAGCGCCGCATACGCGTCATAAACTTTTTCGGTACATCGGGGTTAAGAAAGCCGGAATCAGTAGCACACCGCTCAAGATGCGCTAAAAAATGGTCGATCTCACCGACAGTAGCGGTCAAGCGCGGCGCGTGGTCAATGACCTGAAAAGCACCTGCTTGCATCATCATTTCATAGGCGGCAACTTGTACCGATTGCGAAACGTTAAGTGACGAATATTCCGAATTCGCCGGAATCGTCGCCGCTAATTGGCAGAGATCGACTTGCTCGTTTGACAGGCACATCGCTTCATTGCCAAACACCAGCGCAATCGGTGCGCCGGTTTCGGCGGCAACGTCCAGCGCCTTCGTGACGGCTTCGCGCATCACCACAATCGGATGCGACAGCTCCCGGCGCCGCGCGGTGAACGCGACCGCGAACGACGTATCCGCAATTGCTTCGTTCAAGCTCGCGACCACGCGGGCACGCTCCAGCACATCGGTTGCGCCCGACGCGAGCGCGATTGCATTGGGGTGGGTACAGACATCGGCGAGTTTAGGGGCGACCAATACCAGATCGATCAGCCCCATCGTTTTCATCGCACGGGCGGCGCTGCCCACGTTGCCGGGATGCGAGGTTTCGACCATCACCACGCGAACGCGATCAAGAATGGAAGGAAGTGCCGAAATGGGCGGTAGCGCCAAAGGGTTGCTCATAGTAAAATCATGACTTAACTTGTTCTTTATGAAAATTTGCCATGCATCCAATGTTAAACATCGCCGTGAAAGCGGCGCGCCGTGCCGCCGCCATTATCAACCGCGCCACCAATGATCTCGACAAACTCACCGTCGAGCGTAAAGGTCACAACGATTTCGTTTCCGAAGTGGATCGCGCCGCCGAGCAGGCCGTGATTGACACGATCCGTGAAGCCTATCCTCAGCATAGCATTCTCGCCGAAGAATCCGGCGAATCCAAGCCATCCGCCGAGAGTGAATACCAGTGGATTATCGATCCGCTCGACGGTACCACCAATTTTTTGCATGGCTTCCCGCAATATTGCGTGTCGATCGCGCTGGCCGTCAAAGGCGTGGTGTCGCATGGCGTCATCTTTGACCCCACCCGCAACGAGCTCTTCACCGCCTCTCGCGGCGGCGGCGCATTCATGAATGACCGCCGCATTCGTGTTTCTAAAATCATCAACCTCAAAGACGGTTTGATTGGCACTGGATTTCCGTACAAAGAGTTTGAAAAATTCGATAAATATTTAGCGATGTTCAAAGAAGTTACGCAAAAGTCGGCCGGTGTGCGCCGCCCAGGTGCCGCGGCACTGGATCTGGCATACGTTGCCTGCGGACGATTTGACGGCTTCTGGGAACTGGGCTTAAGCCCGTGGGATGTGGCGGCAGGTGGCCTGCTGATTCTCGAATCAGGCGGCTTGATTACCGACTTCAGCGGTGAAGGCGATTACCTGCACGCGGGCCACGTCGTTGCGGGCACACCGAAACTGTTTCCGCAGCTATTGGCGATTGTGCAAGCGCATAAATAGCGGTTTGCGCTTCCCCCAACAACTGCCTTACACTTTACTACACGGCTGAAAGTGCTTGACCGGTCACATAAGGCCCAGTGGCGACTTCAATCAGCGTCGATGTCTCCGGGGCAAATACTCGAGCAATACTTCGCCGGGGTGCGGGAGGGGTTGTGCATCTTGCTCATATTAGCCTCAGTGATAATCCAGATAATCAACTAACTCAGCGTCGCTTTCGACAAATCGAAAAATGATGCAACCATTTCCGATGAACATCTAAGAGCGAAAACATAAACCCCCTTATCCACGACCATTTGCAGCCATTTCCACCCAAAGACGCCCGCCTATGGCCGGGTTTTGTTTTCCGAATCGAGCATGATTCGCGCGCTGCGCTGGTAAGTAAAATATGACATTCCCCAATTAAGCAAAACCGAAATACGGTTGCGAAAGCCGATAAGAAAGAACACATGGGCGGCTAACCAAAACAACCACGCGAAGACACCGGAGAAACGAAAGCCGCGCAAATCCACCACCGCGGCCATGCGGCCGATGGTGGCTAAGTTACCGTAATCGGCGTAGTGAAATCGTTTCGGTGCAAGTATTAATTTTGGCTCGGATGTCGGGGCGGCCACGTTTGCATTGGCGTTCTTGTTTTCGTCGGCCACTCGCGCGCGAATGAGCTTGGCAACATACGCACCCATCTGTTTGGCGGCAGGTGCGATGCAGGGTACCGGTTTACCGTCCTGCTGAACTGAGGCAAGATCGCCGATCACAAACACATCGCGATGATGCTTGATGGTGAGATCCGGCTCTACCAAAACGCGCCCGGCGCGGTCACGCTCCACGGGCAATAGCGCCCCGAGAGGCGACGCAGCGACGCCAGCGGCCCAGAGAATGGTGCGGCTTTTTACTTTGGTGCCGCCCAGCACATAGCCGGTCGCATCAATGGAGGTGACCGGTGCACCACAACATACTTCGACACCGAGGCCGCGCAGATGCTGTTCAGCATTTGCAGAAAGGGACTCTGGAAAACTGGCCAGCACACGCGGACCCGCCTCGATCAGACGCACGGTCGCACGGCGCGGGTCAATATTGCGAAACTCCTTGCGTAAGGTATGGTGGGCAATTTCCGCCAGAGTGCCCGCGAGCTCCACGCCAGTCGGCCCACCGCCGACGATGGCGAAATGCATCCACTCTTCGCGCTCCTCCATCGATGTGGCGAGCTCGGCGCGCTCAAATGCAGAGAGAATGCGCTGACGAATTTGGAGCGCATCAGCGAGCGTCTTTAGGCCCGGCGCATGGGCTGCCCACGCGTCGTTGCCGAAATAGGCATGGGTTGCACCGGTGGCGAGCACGAGAGTGTCGTAGGAAAGCTCGCTACCATCCTCGCTGGCGATACTTTTGCGGATGACATCAATCGCTACCACCTTGCCCAAGCGAACCTCGACATTGCGCTGATCGCAAAGAATGTGCCGCAACGGCGCGGCAATATCGGGCGACGATAGCCCGGCTGTGGCAACCTGATAAAGCAGCGGCTGGAATAAATGGTGATTGGAGCGGTCGACCAAGGTGATGCGCACGGGAGCTGTGGCGAGGCCGCGAGTGGCCCAGAGCCCACCAAAGCCGCCACCGATGATTACGACTCGATGCGTTTTTTCATGCATGATTTATTATTTTGCCCGTTGAGGGTAGGAAGAAATAAAAATGTTGAGGCGGACGTAAAAAAAGACGCTACCTCACTTCCGAAAGTTTCGCACAGATTCAGATGTTGCTCATTGAGGTGATTATTGAAGCGAAGAATCCCTCAAGTCTTTAAAGCTGGTCATTGGGCATGGCCTGCAAGCGCTCGTCAAAAACATAAGCAACCGCGGCTCACTGAAAGGAGTGAGCCGCCGAGGTGAACGCATTGTGGTGCGGCTCCATTTCACCAACGTCGCGCAAATAGCCAGCAACCTCAAGAATGTGAGCGAGTCCAGCGCCTTCAATGACATCCAACGTCAAGGCACGATGGCGGCTGCAGGCAAGAACGGCATCGCCACGATCAGTATGCAGCAGCAATGGAAAGCGGATTTCACGCTCTTTCATGGGCCAATGACAAACCGCACTGTCAAAACGTAAAACTCGCGCATGCGATAAGTCGGGGCTCCGGCAAGAATACTCTTTGGCAAAAAAATTGATTAAGCCATGATGCAAAAACACCACATCGACAGAATTAAAATCAACACCGTCGCCACCCACACGCTGATGATGCAGCAGCAGTATCTCTCCATCAAAGCCGAACACCCCGACACGCTGGTGTTCTATCGCATGGGTGATTTTTATGAGCTGTTTTTTTAATGACGCGAGCAAGCCCGCGAAGCTGTTCGACATTACGCTTACACAACGCGGCAATTCGAAAGCTTGCGCGATAGGGTCACATCTTGTGTTGGAACAATTTCTCACTGCTGGTAATCTACTAGCTATGGCTTGCACACTCAGACTTGAATATCCCGGTGCTGTTCACCATGTTATTTCGAGTGGCAATGCCGGGCACAAAATTTACCGTGCGATGAAGAAGACCGGGAAATCTTTCGCACCACATTAGCATGGGTGGTAGAGCGATTTGGCTGGTTTTGCCATGCCTACTGCCTGATGGATAATCACTATCGCCTGCTGATCGAGACACCCGAAGCCAACCTTGCACGAGGGAAGCGCCAGTTAAGCGGTGTCTACACTCAGCGCTTCAATTGCAGACACGACGAAGCTGGGCACCTCTTTCACGGGCGCTATAAGGCGATATTGGTCAAACGCGACCGCTACCTTCTGGAATTATCCCGTTACATCGTACTCAACCCCGTGCGCGCAAAATATTCAAGACACCTGAAACGTATCCTTGGAGTAGCTACTGCTCGACTATGGGGCTGGTGCCTGTCCCACTTGGCCTCACAACGCACTGGGTCCTTGGCCAATTTGCAAAGACCAAACCGGTCGCCCACAAACGATACGCGGAATTCGTTCATGCTGGCATTGGCAAGATTTCACCTTGGAAAGAACGGAAGGGGCACGTGATCCTCAGGCGAGAAAGCTTTGTTCAACAAATAGCCACGCAATTGAACAACAGCAACGGCATGACCGAGATACCCAAACATCAGCGCCAGCTACATCGCCCTGCACTCAAAACATTGATGCTGGGGCGGCACAATCAAAGGCCGCGCAAGATGATGCGATGGCACAAGCGCATCTGACATACGGTGACACGCTGGCGGAAATCAGCAAGGAGGTGTGTTTGCACTATGCTTCGATTAGTCGCCTTATTAAGGCATTGGCACAAATGCCTCAATACAAGATGTGACCCTTTGCTGCAAGATGTGACCTTTGCTTTATGTGCTTGCTTTCCTACGCCAAGGGGAACTGCGCTACCACTGGCTAAATTTGGTTGGTAAAAATGATGACGACAAGTTGTCACCTTGCAAAATAGTCCTTCTCCGAACGGGATAACGGTTAGAAATTAATTTTAATTGTCGTCACTCATAAGCAGCCAACCGTCTCTGCTCGTTAATATCAAAACCAGCTTCTCGCAGGCGCTGCATTGCGACTTGCCTTTCCGACTCAGGCAAATGGACGTTCGCAGCATTGAGTTTGCTACGCTCCGCCTGAAAGGTCGCAATTCGACTCTTCCACGCTGCTTCTTCCCGATCCAGATCGGCCAGACGTACGGCGGCTTCCGGCGTAAATGCGGCAGCACGGGCGCGATATACCTCATCATCGCTGGCACCTTGGGCGCGCATTTTCGCCACCGACTCTTCCAGCTTGACGACCACTAGCGGGACATCACGCTCCCTGCGCAATTCGTCTGGCATCGCAGCATCCAAAACCGCCATCTGTTCCTTCTTTTGATCCTCACTTAACGATTTGTCCTCGCTGATATCAAGGCGCGCCACGCTATCCATGTCGTGTGCATCGTCAGTGCCAAACATCGCCTGTGCGTCCTTTGCACTAAAGAATCGTAAACGTGCCTGCTGCATTGCAATCATGCGTGCCTTGATTGCGCTAACACCAGTGCCGACGACTTGCGGATTCTTTTCTACATTTAGCAGGTCAGTTTTATAATCCAAATAGCGTCCCAACAAACGCTTTGCCTCAGCAGCTGCGCGTGGTTTAAGGCGTCGTTCCAGCTCACGTTCCATTTCTGCTCGAATTTCATCGAGCGGCTTTTCGCCAACCGCCGCAAGATAGTAATCGAACATTCTTCGCAGTTCTGCATCCACCACCAGCGTGTCATCAACAGCTACGGTAAGGTGGCCATCAGGATGGGTGCCGTCCATTGATTTCACGAAAGGAAAAAGACTAGCCTTGGCACTTGGCGTTGGCGCGACCCTTTCTTCAGGCTGCATTAGATTGATCGCAAAAAAAATGGCGGCGGCCCAAGCCGTCGCCCCAATTCCAAGATATACCGTTTTTATTTGCATCACAATTTTTGATTTCTATTTCACTATTACAGCCCAAGACCTTGCAAACGATTGGCTTGTTGACGATAAAGTGTAACCGGGTTGGTTTCAAAAATATTGACCAAGCCAACAACTTGATTCACTTCGTCCAAATGATTCATCCCATAATTGTCGCGAATGACCCGGCCCAAATGGCTAGAGCAGCTAGACACCAATCCGTCGTTGCTAGCGCCACCAAACGCAAGCGAAGTCAACACGAGGAATGGGTCTACTATGTCGAACACATTAGTATATGCGCTGCCACCGCTCCATGAGAAGTAAGATACGCCATGCACTTGATAGGCACCTTCACCACACGAAGATGTGGGTATACCTTCTGGATGCGCCGCGTTGAATTTTAATGAACCCGCCGTGCTCAGCGAAGTTTCAGCACCCATTAAATTCTGTGACAGATTCGGGCTACCCGACAACCAGTTGACCAATTTCGCCAGACCATTGCCAACCGAAGCGATCACTGAGCTGGATAAGCCTCCGGGTGGCGCAACATGGATCAGTACGTCAGCAACTGCTGAACCCTTGTTGACACCGCCGACGCTGGTGACTGATGCGACCAGATCTGGTCGCACGGAAGCAACGTAGCGTGCAGTCGGGCTACCTTGACTGTGACCGATGAGGTTGACCTTGGAAGCACCTGTGGCGGCCAGAACCTGTTTAACATAGGTCAGTAACTGTTCGCCGCGTACTTCATTGGTATTGGCTGCCGACACTTGCGACACATAGACATTGGCACCACCAGAACGCAGCGACGAGGGAATGCCGTAAAAGTATTCAATAGGGCCTATGTTGTCAAATCCAAATATGCCGTGCACAAGAACAATAGGATATTTTGTTTGGGTGTAACCGAGAGCCCAGGATGGGGCAGGTAAAACAGAAATTGCTAATAGCACGGCAACGAGATATTTACAAATTTGCATTTTCATATTTCTCTCCATTAGTGAAATTTTTTATTGATTTTTACTGATGTTAACGGACTCAATTAGACGAGCACCGTCACAACATTTAAGCAGATTTCTTCGATTGTTGCTTTTGCCATTGCCACTCGAAGTCGTGCGGTGACTGGTTATTGATTTTTGAATGTCTTCTGACGGGATAATCCTCGGGGCAATTCCTTCGTAGACTAAATGACTTCGCCATAGTCACATATCGCCATCTGAGCTGCCCCCCCGGTGGCGTATTTTGTCAGATGCACTTCTTCTTTCTTCAAACTCGCAAACCAACTCTCCATCGGTGCATTGTGACCCAAGGCCCGAGCTTCGCGATCCCCGCAATCGCCCTTACGGCTTATGGACCGCACCATGCCGAGCTGGGCGAGCAATCGCCGGTAATCCGGGCAGTGACAGCAGCGGGCCTCAACAATTTCTCGCCACAGCAGCTTGGGCCGCTCGCTGTGACGAAACAGGAAAATCTGTGGGAAATTTCTTTAACCGAACAGTATTGCGGCCTGGCCCCCAACTCTTCCGAAGCCGCCACCGATGATTACGACTCGATGCGTATTTTCATGCATCACTTATTATTTTGCCCGTTGTGTTGGGAAGAGATTAAATTCTAGGGGCGATACAAAAAAAGACACGGTCTCGCTTCAGAAAATTTCGCACAGATGCAGATGTTGCTCATGGCCGCGATCGGTGAAGCGAAGAGTCCCTCAAACCCCCAAAGCCCCAAAGCCGATCAGTGGACATGACCTGCAAGCGCTCGTCTAAAACATCAGCGACGGCGCCTCACTGGAAGGGGTGAGCCCACAAGCCAAAGGTATTGTGGTGCGGCTCCACTTCACCCACCAAGCGCAAATCGCCAGCGCCAGCGCCAGCAAAAATGTGAGCGAGTCCAGCGCCTTCACTGACATCCAATATCAAGGCACGATGGCGGGCTCAGGTAAGAATGACATCGCCACGACCAATATGCAGCAGCGCTGAAAAGCGGATTTCACGCTCTTTCAGGGGACAATGATAAACCGCGCTGTCGAAACGTAAAAATCACCCATGCGATAATTCGACGCTACGCGGAGAATACTTTTTGGCGCAGGCAATACACGCAGGCAATACACGCAGGCAATACATTAAGCCATTGATGCAAAAACAGAACATCGACAACCACAAAAGTAACGCCGCAGCCGCCAGCCACACGCCGATGATGGTGCAGTACTTGGCCATCAAAGCCGAACACCCCGACACGCTGGTGTTCTATCGCATGGGCGATTTTTATGAGCTGTTTTTTAATGACGCGATGAAGGCCGCGAAGCTGCTCGACATCACGCTCACGCAACGCGGCAATTCGAATGGTGCGCCGATTAAAATGGCGGGCGTACCGTTTCATTCAGTCGAGGGCTACCTTGCCAAATTAGTGAAGCTCGGCGAATCCGCGGTGATCGTGGAGCAGGTAGGCGAAGTGACCGGCAAAGGGCCGGTTGAGCGGGCGGTCACCCGCATCATCACGCCGGGAACGCTGACCGATTCGGCGCTAATGCCGGATGCACGCGATGTGCTTATTGCGGCGGTTTTTATGGAGGATGAAAAATTGGGCATAGCCGCGCTGTCGCTGGCGAGTGGACGTTTTCGGATTATGGAAACGGTTGCTTCAGCACTTGCATCCGAGCTAGAAAGACTGCAGGCAGCCGAGCTGGTGGTCACGGAAAGTTTCGCAATTCAGCTGAATAATGTTTCGATCAAGCGGCTGGCCAATTGGCAATTTGATGCTGAATCGGCACAAAAACTTTTGTCCAAACAATTTGGCACCAAAGACCTAGCAGGGTTTGGTTGCGTCGGATTAAATACGGCTGTTGCCGCTGCGGGCGCGCTGCTGCATTACGTGCAGCAAACTCAACGCGCGGCGCTACCGCACATTACGGGTTTGTCGGTTGAACGTGATGACGAATTTATTCGCATGGATGCGGCAACTCGCCGCAATTTGGAAATTTCTGAGACGATCAATCGCGATGCGTCACCGACCCTTTTTTCGTTGCTGAATACGACGGTTACGAGCATGGGCGCACGCATGATGCGCGACTGGCTGCATCACCCGCTGCGCGATCGGCGCGTCATTGCAGAGCGCTTACAGGCGAGCGTCTCCCTGGCGTCACATGTAATGAATATTCGCCACATCATCCGTGATTGGGCGGACATTGAACGTATCGTCACACGAGTCGCTTTAAAGACGGCGCGGCCACGCGATCTAAGTGCGTTGCGGGAGGCTTTAGCGGCCGCACCATCGCTACATCAATTGCTCATCAATATTAAAACCCTAGCACTGGCGAGGCGCTTGGAGCATTTTTGCCCGGAACCGCTGATCCACGCTAGGCTTGCTGCGGCCATTAAAGATGAGCCATCAATTATGATTCGCGATGGTGGCGTGATTCGCGATGGCTTCAATGCGGAACTGGACGAGCTACGGGGCATGCAGTCGAATGCGAGCAGCTTTCTGCTCGACTTCGAAGCCCGTGAGCGCGCCCGTACCGGGATTGCGAGCCTGCGCGTGGAATACAATCGGGTTCATGGTTTTTACATCGAGATCACGCAAGGGCAGTTGGACAAAAATGGCGCGCTGCCCGATGACTATCGACGCCGCCAGACGCTCAAAAATGCAGAGCGCTTCATCACGCCGGAATTAAAAGCGTTTGAAGATAAGGCGCTGTCCGCCGGCGAGCGAGCGCTGGCGAAAGAAAAATTTTTATTCGATCAAGTGCTGGATAGTTTGTTGCCCGATGTTTCAGTCCTGCATGCGCTGGCCCGCGCAGTGGCCGAGCTTGATGTGCTGTGTGCCAACGCCGCGAATGCGCGCGATTTCAAATTGGTAGCCCCCACGTTTATTGATGATGATCGCGTCTCGATTGATAGCGGTCGCCACCTCGTCGTTGAAAGCCAGGTCGAAAGTTTTATCGCGAATGATTGCGAGCTTTCCCGCTCGCGCCAGTTGCTATTAATCACCGGCCCGAACATGGGCGGAAAATCGACATACATGCGGCAAGTCGCACAGATTGTGCTGCTCGCGCACACCGGGTCATTCGTGCCCGCGAAATCAGCTGAGATTGGCAAGATTGACGCGATCATGACGCGGATTGGCGCTTCCGATGACCTCGCCGGTGGCCGCTCGACGTTCATGGTGGAGATGACCGAAGCCGCCGCAATTTTGAACAGCGCGACGATGCATTCACTGGTGTTGATTGATGAAATTGGTCGCGGCACCTCGACCTTCGACGGCCTCTCGCTAGCCTATGCAATCGCGCGACATCTGGCGGAAACAACGCGCTGCTATTGTTTATTTGCGACGCATTATTTTGAGCTGACGCGGTTGAATGCCGAGCTGTCCAATCTTGCCAACGTGCATCTCGATGCAGTTGAAATGAAAGACAAGATTGTGTTCCTGCACAAGCTCGAATCCGGCCCAGCGAATCAGAGCTATGGACTGCAGGTCGCGCAGCTGGCGGGCGTGCCAAAATCGATTGTTCGTGTGGCAAAAAAACAGCTTGGCGAATTAGAGCAAGCCCAAGCAGGACGACATCCCCAAGGCGATTTGTTCTCGGCAACCCCACCGGTGCTAGCGGTTGAATATAGTCCCGCTCTGGCTGTCGTATACAGGTCAGGCTGAATAGGTAAACGTGGCTATCTAACGCATCCAGAATCTAAATTAAGTAGATTCATGATCATTTCAGTGATCAGTCTTCGGCCTGTAGAACTGGAGAAGAAGCTCATCTCCTGTTTCCGTCCGCGAA
>JAYVYF010000173.1:0-6715 GCA_043784585.1 Burkholderiales bacterium | reverse complement strand
CGATCTCGATCTGCCCGCTATGTTTGAAAAAATTCCCGAAACGGTTCAAAGCACGGTGTGAGCGCCGGCACAAAAAAATTTCACGCTTTTGGTCAGAGCAGGTGGCTCTGAATTGCAGTTTCATCTAGCAAAACTTCAACGGGCTTTCGATTCTTTGATTAGTCTGCGTGCTTGCGAGCGCATGCCACTCGTTAAACGACAAATCGAATGAAATACCTCTATGCCCGGAGGTGCCAAATGAAACGCGCAAAGCAGGAGGCGAACGTCTCGAGTCACGTCGCCGTAGGCCGAAGGCACACGTTTAAATCTGGCAAGCACGAAAGCCTGCAAACCCGCTTGGGGGTGCTGGCGCTACCGATTTTCGCTGGCACAATATGAGGCGCGCTTGAGCAACCTGCCATCGACCAAGGGAGGATAAAAGAAAAAGAGCTGAGCGAATAAGCTCAGCCCTGGAATCTTTTGGTAGGCACGATTGGACTCGAACCAACGACCCCCACCATGTCAAGGTGGTGCTCTAACCAGCTGAGCTACGTGCCTAATAACCATAGTTTAACGCATCCAATGCACATCCCGCAAACGTGATTGCCCGAGAGCTTAAATCCTGTCGGCGAATCTGCTCAAAATCGTTGGGCGCCGCTCAAACGTCATTCGTTTGCGATTGCAATGCATAGGCGGCGTTATCTACCGCTACAACTAAGAGACAGATTTTGGAGGGAGGTTCGGTGCGAAACTTTATACTTAAGCTATAGGCCATTTTACATAGTTGCCCAAATAGCTAATTTTGCAGGCGCAATGGATTGCGAAGGAAAGCGGAATTGGCGAGGGTAAAGCATGAGGTCGATATTATCGAAACCTTGATTCGTTACAACCTTAAATTTTTTGACGAAATGATTACCGTCCTGCGCTCTCCTTTCGACGATACGCAACGCATCGTTGAACAGCTTCGGGAAGACGATTTACCGATCGTGATCGAGCACAACCACGAGCTTGGCTTCAGCAAAGCTGCATGGATGAACAAGGTCACGCGCAATGCGCTTGCCGCCAAACGCGCAGATTTCCTAATTCTGCTGGATGCAGATGAATTTATTAAATCGCCGTCACGCGAGCATTTCCATGAGGAGATAAATTCTCTTCCGGTTTGCGCTACCGCCGCGCTCCGGTGGGAGTCTTATGTGCCAACGCCTGATGATCCTGGTGTCGAGCGGAACGTAATCAAGCGCATCCAATATCGCTGCGCAAAAGAAGTTAACCCCATTTGCAAAGTAACAGTATGCAAACGTTTTGCTGAGGACTCAAGCCTCACCATTGCCGATGGCAACCATGCGGTATTGTGCGGCCAGGGACCATCACAGCGACCTGTCACCCACGTCGCGTTTCGTGGTGTGTCGCTGGCACATTTTCCGGTGCGGTCTGAAGCACAGTTTGTGAGCAAAGCGTTAATTGGAATATGGTCGCGATGGCGTGAGAAGGGCAGCGTCGATAAATTCATGAATATCAGCAATCACTGGCTGCGCTTTTTTAAGACTCCATGAATGGCGGCCACATTTCACGCGAGCGGCTCCGCGATATCGCGCCGGACTAGCAATGCGACCAGCAACGAAACGGCGGCGCGATTGATGCCCGGCTGATCCATCACCCCTTGCCAGCGGACTTTGAACTAAAGTACCCGTCCGCAAAAAAGTGTCATCACTATCCAATATTGCCCGCTGGGTAGAAATGTTGATCGACCAACCCCGGCAATTTGAAACTAATAAGTTCGTCAAGCGAACCGTAAGCGATGGTTGAAGATCTTTCGTTTAAACGCAATAGTCGCGTCGCTTATATCCCGGCTTTTCTGATTTTTCTAACTTGCAGCGCGATTTGGCTGGCATTATGTGCGCCCTTGATGAGGGCAACAGTCTTGCTGCCTGGTATTTTTGAGATAGAATTCAAGCGTGGTAGAAAAACAGTAAGGCAGCGTCAGAAAACCTGCATCACTGAAGACTTTACCTATAAAAAATATCTCCTCATTCGAGGCTTAAAAAAGTTTTTGGAAAGGCAATCAGATTATCGCTCTGGCAACGCTCACTGCACATTCGGCAGACCAACTGCGGAACATGCGTGTATGAATGAAATCAGGAAGGTCATGGCGGCGCAAGCAGCATCCAGTGACACGATGGCGGCACTTAACAAGCTGATTCCGGGTATCGATGCGATTAATTTCCCGGCCTGTTTTATTGATCTGAATGAACGTTATCTGTATGCAAATCAGGGCTATGCCGGACTGACGAATAGACCTGCTGAAGCCATCGTCGGATCTCTCGTTAGCGAGATTTTATCCGCATCTGAGTACGAGTTGGTTGTGCCGTATCTTGATACTGCGTTGCGCAAAATCGAGCCCGCTCATTTCTATCGCATGACATTCGACAAAAACGGGCGCAAACGATGGATGCTGGTTAACTACTTCCCCCAGCGAAATGAAAACGGCGTGCTCTACGGCTTGCTTGCCGTCATCACGGATGCAGACCGCGTCAAGGTCTTGGAAAATGAAACCATCGAGCGAGAACGCCTGTTACGCAGCCTGACCAATAGCGCAGGCCTGCCTGTTTTGCGGGTGGATTCTGATTTCGTTATTCGATTTGCCAATCAGCCGCTACTTGACTGGATCGGACGTCCGGCGATCGAGATACACGGCAAAACTTTTATCGACGCCTTTCCTGACGATGTCTCTACATTTTACCTTCCGCACGTACGCCGCGTGATGGCCGGTGAGACGTTCAAAATCGAGACGTATTCCCGCGCCAGGGCGGGTGAGCAGCGGCGAATCGAGCTCTCGTTTTTCCCTGACCTGCGGGAGGATGGCTCGATTTCGGGCTACATCATGATGTTTCGCGACATCGAGGACGAGTATCGCCTACGACAATCATTGATCGATAAAGAATTGAGGCTGCGTGCGATTGCAGATAATATCGGCATGCCGGTGTCAAAAAGCGACCTCACTCTTTGCTTCCAATTCGTTAATCGCGTTGCCGCCGAATGGCTGGATATGCCGGAGGCTTCGATCGTTGGCAAACATTGGCGCGACGTCATCGGCGTCGATGCCCTTGCGGCTGCGCAAACTTATATAGATAGGGCATTGTCCGGCGAAATTGTGAGTTTTGATCGGTGGGCCAATTTCGGCGGCTATAAACCAGGGCATATCCGCCTGAGCATGTTTCCAAGTCGCAGTCAGAGCGGTGAAATCGACGGTATTTATGCGGTGCTGGCGGATGTTGAAAACGACTACCAGCTACGGCGGAAGTTATTATCGCGTGAGCGCCAACTGCGCCTCATTACTGACAATATCGGAATGCCGGTGAGCTACATTGATGCCGAGCGCAAAGTTCAGTTTTACAACAAGACAGGCTTCGATTGGCTTGGCCTTTCAGAAGGCAACGTCATCGGCAAGAGTCTTGAAGATGTCGTCGGGGCTGAGACCGTCAAAGCGGTCGAAACTTGGCTGACTAAAGCATTCGCGGGCGAGAGACAGACCTACGAGCGCGTGATCACATCCCCAGCGCGCGAGACCCGCTGGATGCGTGGGCACTTGGTTCCCGATATCCGTGAAGATGGAAAAGTAGTCGGCATATTTAGCGTCATTAGCGACATTAGTGAAGACGTAAAACTACGCCAGAAGCTGCAGGATAACGAGCGACAAATCAGCGTGTTCGCGGATAACATTCCCGAGTCAATTTCTTATCTAGACAAGCAACGACGCTATACATTTGTCAACAATACGTTCTTGAGCTTGCGCGGTGCGACTCGAGAAAAGATACTTGGCGAATCCTTGGAAGCCGTGCTTGGCACGGCCGAAGCACAGCTTGCAGCACCTTATCTTGATCGCGCCTTCAAAGGCGAGACAGTGATGTATGAGCGGCTTTGGCATACGATTCCGCATCCGCAGGGCCGATGGTATCGGGTGCGGGTGGTACCTGATTTCGGGCATGACAATATAATCCAGGGCGTTTATGCAGTGGGCATAGATATTCATGACATTAAAACTGCCGAAGTTGCTTTACGGGCAAGCGAAAGCGAATTGCGTAACGCGATGGACAGCCTGCCCTATCCGATGGCTTATCTTGACCGTGATTTAAAGTACCAATTTGTAAATAAACCGATGGAACGTTTGGTCGGCAAATCGCGTGCGGACATGATCAACAGGCCGATGAATCAGCTATTTGGCAAACAGCGTCTGGCGGAAATTGAGGCTTTGTGGGACCGAGTTTTTGCCGGCGAAACCATCAACATTGAACGCCTCATTACGGCCAGCGATGATACCCAGCGCTGGATGTCCGTGCGCTACACGCCACGCCGTGACTCCGGCGGCGCGGTAGTGGGATTTTATTCGGCATCCACGGATATTGATGAACTCAAACGCACCGAGATTGAGTTGCGTCGCGCAAACGGAATGTTGTTATCGCATTTCGAAAATACCCCGCTGGCAGTGATTGAGTGGGATCACGAATTTCGGGTGAGGCGCTGGTCACCACAAGCGGAGCGAATCTTTGGCTGGACTGAACAAGAAGTGGTGGGCAAGCGTCTGAATGAATGGAATTTCATTGCGGACGAGGATCAGACGCATGTGGATTCTCTGTTGGCACAGCTGCATTCAGGCGATACCGCACATACCACCAGCCTTTATCGCAATATCTGCAAGGATGGAAGAATCATCTGGTGCGAGTGGTACAACTCAAACTTGGCCAATGAATCAGGTCAGCAGGTTTCTGTACTATCGTTGGGCCAGGACGTCACTGCACGGGTCAACGCAGAGGAACAGCTTGTCCACCAAGCCACCCACGACAGTCTGACCGGCTTGCCCAATCGCGCCATATTGCAAGAGCGTTTGCGCCAGGCAATCTTGCGCGCGCGCCGCAACAGCAGTCGGGTCGCGGCACTGTTTATTGATCTCGACCGATTCAAGGATGTAAATGATTCCTTGGGACACCGCGTCGGTGATGAGCTGTTGCGCCTCATGGCCGTACGGCTGGGCCGCGTCTTGCGAGACACCGATCTGCTGGTGAGGCTATCGGGCGACGAATTCATGGTGGTGCTCGAGCAAATTACCGAAATCGAGTCAGCGCAATTGGTGGCGCTCAAATTGATCGATGAGCTACGCGCACCGTCAATGATTGAAGGGCATGAAATCTACATTTCAGGCTCAGTCGGTATCAGCCTGTTTCCGGATGATGCGGATGACGGAGAAACCATGTTGAGAAATGCTGACATGGCAATGTACCGGGCCAAGGAGCGCGGGAAAAATACCTATCATTTATTTTCGCGCGAGCTGGCCGAGCATGGAGCCAATATGCGCATGCTGGAAAACGCCATGCGCACCGCGATTCAGCGCCACGAGTTTGAACTGTATTACCAGCCAAAGTTAGACATGGTCACCAATAGCGTCATCGGCGCCGAGGCACTGCTACGCTGGCATCACCCGACGCGCGGCCTGGTCATGCCGGGTGAATTTGTCCACTTGGCGGAAGAAACAGGTCTAATTCATGAAATCGGCAATTGGGTACTCGACACCGCGTTTGCGCAGCTGCGCAAATGGCGGGAGACCGGGTTTGGCCATCTGCAAATCGCGGTTAATATCGCGGCTAGCCAGTTCCGCGCTTCAAATTTTGCTGATCGAATTATTGAACGAATCAAGCGCGAAGGCTGCGACCCGCGCCTTGTCGAAATTGAGATCACTGAAACCGGCTTGTTGCGCGACCCGGAAGGAGTGGGTCGTACCGTGAGCGCGCTTCGCGCAATCGGAGTGAGCGTGGCGATTGACGACTTTGGTACCGGCTATTCCAGCTTGTCGCACCTAAAACGCTTCCCCATCGACACCTTGAAAATTGACCGATCATTTGTTGCCGATGTTCTCACCGACCGAGATGACGCTGCTATCGTCTACGCCGTGATCGCGCTGGCGCACGCGCTGGAAATAAATGTGGTCGCCGAGGGGGTAGAGACCGAGGAACAGCGCGTATTACTAGCACAACAAGGCTGCGGAGCCTATCAAGGTTATTTATTTAGCCGTCCCCTGCCCTCGGCCGCTTTTGAAGCCTTACTGAAGCAACATCAATCAACGCAGGTCTGATTTGGCGGCTTCGGCGGCTTTTGCAGCCTCGTCCGGAGAAGAAGCGCGGTCAAATTTTGCAAGCTTCGCGGGTTTGAAAGCCGCCTTCAGATAGTAAAACATCGACCAGACAGTCAACGCCGCAGCGACCCAGATCAATACCCGTCCGACTAGGCGGCTATTGATAATTTCAAACAGTGGCGCGTCGTAAAGCAGAAACGGAATCGCCACCAGCTGCGCAACTGTCTTAATTTTACCCAGCATTGAAACCGCTACGTTTTTTGATTGCCCTATCTGCGCCATCCACTCGCGCAACGCCGAAATAGTGATTTCCCGGCCAACGATAATGAGCGCAACAATGGCATCGGTACGGCCCATTTCAACCAATACAATCAACGCTGCCGCCACCATCAGCTTGTCCGCGACGGGGTCTAGAAATGCACCAAACGCTGAACCTTGGTCAAGCTTGCGTGCCAGATAGCCGTCCAGCCAATCAGTGATAGCGGCAACAACAAAAATCACCGTGGCAATGGTGTTGGCTTGGCGCGACGTTAACCACGACTCATCGATATACAAAACCGCTATAAATAGCGGTATGGCGGCAATTCGCAGCCAGGTAAGGAACATGGGAAT
>JAYVYF010000172.1:0-11693 GCA_043784585.1 Burkholderiales bacterium | reverse complement strand
CAAATAATCCGATTCGATGATTGTAGCCGCCGCCCATTCCGACCGCGTATTTCAATGCTATCCGTAGGCCAGGTAAAGTTTTGCGTGTATCTAAAATTTTTGCTTTGGTACCAGCAATAAGATCAACGAAGAGTCGCGTTTTTGTTGCGACAGCAGATAGCGTTTGCAAGAAATTGAGTGCGGATCGCTCAGCAGTAAGCATGGCGCGCGCGCTCCC
Organism: Burkholderiales bacterium; assembly: GCA_043784585.1. Lineage (GTDB taxonomy): Bacteria > Pseudomonadota > Gammaproteobacteria > Burkholderiales > Usitatibacteraceae > UKL13-2. The sequence continues at coordinate 11,476 of JAYVYF010000172.1, read as the reverse complement.
GTCGATTTCGCAAATTTGCTGATCTGCGATCACGCGGTCACCGTCCCGAGCATGCCAGAAAATTTCGCAGTCGGGGTCGAGTTCGGTAAAACAACGCTGAAACCAGTCGCATCCGGCCAGTACGCCGTTCTCACGCGTGATGACCCTAGCGTGCCCGCGAGCATGGGCAGCAATCAGGGACGCTGTGAGGTCGCCATCGCGCACATCTTCCGCGAGCGCACGTGTAACGTCCGCAGTGACGCTTGCTTCCATGTCATGGTGAACGTGGGGAGCATGCAAATCGCGTTGAATATTGGCCATGGGATCGCCAGTTGGGTTTACCGCAGGGTGAAGCATGTAAAAGTGCACAAACTTATAAAGGCCCTTGAAAAATCAAGGGAATACCGCATTTGGTTAGTAGTAAATCAATCAGAAGGATACCATCAATGAGAATCGACAAACTCACTACTAAATTTCAGCAAGCGCTAGCGGATGCTCAGAGTTTGGCGCTCGCGAATGATTGCGGATTTATTGAACCGCAGCATCTTTTGCTGTCCTTGCTGAATCAGGAGGACGGCGGTACTTCATCCTTGCTGTCACGCGCAGGTGTGGCGACGCCGCGCCTGAAAACCGCGCTGGAAAATGAAATTCAGCATCTGCCAAAAGTCTCTGGCAATGGCGGCGAGATTTCGGTATCTCGTGACCTGAATAATTTATTGAACCTAACCGATAAAGAAGCTACCAAGCGCGGTGACCAGTTTATTGCGTCTGAACTTTTCTTGCTGGCGTTGTTGAACGATAAGAGCGCTACCGGAAGATTATTTAAAGAGCAGGGCGCGACAAAAAAAGCGTTGGAGTCGGCCATCGACGCAGTTCGCGGCACAGATGGTGTGGATACTCAGGAGTCCGAAGGTCAGCGTGAATCACTGAAAAAATACACGATCGACCTTACTGAATTAGCGCGCCAAAACAAGTTGGATCCGGTGATCGGGCGCGATGATGAAATTCGCCGTACGATTCAGGTATTGCAGCGTCGCACTAAAAATAATCCCGTTTTGATTGGCGAGCCCGGCGTGGGTAAAACCGCCATCGTTGAAGGCTTGGCGCAACGTATTGTGAACGGTGAAGTGCCTGAATCGCTAAAGGGAAAACGCGTGTTATCGCTGGATATGGCGGCGATGCTGGCCGGGGCGAAATATCGCGGTGAATTCGAAGAGCGCCTGAAATCTGTATTGAAAGATTTGGCTAAAGACGAAGGCCAGACCATTGTGTTCATTGACGAACTGCACACCATGGTGGGCGCAGGCAAGGCCGAGGGCGCGATGGACGCTGGCAATATGTTGAAACCTGCTTTGGCGCGCGGCGAGTTGCACTGTGTCGGTGCGACGACGCTGGATGAATATCGAAAATACGTTGAAAAAGATGCTGCGCTGGAGCGGCGTTTTCAGAAAGTTTTGGTTGACGAGCCGAGTGTTGAAGCGACCATTGCCATTTTGCGCGGGCTACAGGAAAAGTACGAAGTGCATCATGGTGTCGAAATTACCGACCCGGCGATTGTGGCCGCCGCCGAGCTTTCCCATCGCTATATTACAGATCGCTTCTTGCCCGACAAGGCGATTGATTTAATTGACGAGGCGGGTTCGCGCATCAGGATGGAAATAGATTCCAAGCCAGAGGTGATGGACAAGCTGGAACGTCGTATGATCCAGCTCAAGATTGAGCGTGAAGCAGTTAAGCGTGAGAAGGATGACGCATCTAAAAAACGCCTAGGCTTGATCGAAGACGAAATTCGCCGCCTGGAAAAAGAGTATTCCGATTTTGAAGAAATCTGGAAATCTGAAAAGGCAATGGTGCAGGGCACCCAGCACATCAAAGAAGAAATTGATAAAAATCGCATGCAGATGGCGGAATTGCAACGCAAAGGCCAGTTCGACAAATTGGCCGAGATTCAGTATGGGACGTTGCCTGCGTTAGAGGCGCAACTCAAGCAGGCTGAAATTGCGCAACCTGAGTGGGACGCCAGCACGGGTCAGCTGCGGAAGACGAAATTGCTGAGGACGCAAGTTGGCGCCGAGGAAATCGCTGAAGTGGTGTCGCGTGCGACCGGTATTCCGGTTTCAAAAATGATGCAAGGCGACCGTGACAGGCTGGTGAACATGGAAGAACAGTTGCATCAGCGTGTTGTCGGTCAGGACGAGGCGGTGCGGCTCGTATCAGATGCGATTCGGCGTTCACGCGCGGGCTTGGGCGACCCTAATCGTCCATATGGCTCGTTCCTTTTCCTGGGACCAACAGGTGTGGGCAAGACTGAGCTTTGCAAAGCGTTAGCCGAATTTTTATTTGATACCGACGAACATATCATTCGTATTGATATGAGCGAATTTATGGAGAAACATTCCGTTGCACGCTTGATTGGCGCGCCACCTGGCTACGTAGGCTACGAGGAAGGCGGATCGCTTACTGAAGCGGTGCGACGCAAACCATATAGCGTGATTTTATTTGACGAGGTGGAAAAAGCGCATCCAGACGTTTTTAACGTGCTGTTACAGGTGCTTGACGATGGCCGCATGACTGACGGACAGGGGAGGACGGTGGACTTCAAAAACACGGTGATTGTTATGACGTCGAATCTGGGCTCGCAGCAAATTCAGGCAATGGCGGATTCGGATTATGGCGTGATAAAGATTGCGGTGATGGCAGAAGTTAAAAATTACTTCCGGCCCGAATTTATTAATCGCATTGATGAGGTGGTGGTCTTCCATGCCCTTGGGGAAAGCCAGATTCAAGCGATTGCAAAGTTTCAGCTGCAACGCTTGAAAAAGCGTTTGACGGCGCTGGAAATTGGTTTTGAGGTGTCAGATGCAGCACTGGCAGAAATAGCGGCCGCTGGCTTTGACCCTGTATACGGAGCGCGACCACTTAAGCGTGCCATCCAGCAGCAAATTGAAAACCCATTGGCGAAATTAATGTTGGAAGGCAAGTTTTTGCCAAAAGATACTATTCACGTGGATGTTAAGTCGGGTGTCATGGTGTTTGGTAAAACTGTTTAATGGGCCCATATGTGAAACTGGTTGGGGCAAACTGATGGCGCATTGGAGGGCGCTGTTACGCAAGTTGGCGTCTAAAAATATGACCTTGGGTGATTAATCAGTAGCATGGCCATGCAAGTTTTACCGGGCTGATTTGTGTCGAAATGCCCCGGCATTCAGGCAACTCGCGACACCCCCGGCCGCGCTGGCGGAGGCAGAGTGATCTACTAGTGCAAAGCACTTCTGGTACAAACATCGCCTGGTGAATGAACGGCACCGCGAGCAATATCGTGGCAACCCCCATTACCCTAATCGAGCCATTACCAACATCGCCGACTTAAACGGCGACCGCAAAGCTGACATCCTCGACCGTCACACCGATGGCAGTATCGTTGTTTGGCTCATGAACGGCACCACTTTCGGTAGCGGTGAGGGACTCAGCGGACCCGGAACGCTCAGAGAGGGGCCGTGGCTTGGAGAAACCTAAACCTTTAATAAAGCAAGTCTTTCTGCAACACTGCTCAGTATTTGTTATAGTGCGACTGTCGTAAAATTCAAGTTAGCAAATTCAGTACTGCTGTTGTTTCTTTCTTGGTTCGAACGACGTGGGGCAATTTGCCCCGCCAACTTTTTAATTAGGAAATTAACATGGCAACAGGTACTGTAAAGTGGTTTAACGACGCAAAAGGTTTTGGTTTCATCACACCAGATGACAAAGGCGAAGATTTGTTTGTACATTTCTCAGCTATTCAGTCAAGCGGTTTCAAGACACTTCAAGAAAACCAAAAAGTTTCTTTTGAAGTGACGACTGGCCCTAAGGGCAAGCAAGCGACTAACATCCAGTCGATCTAAGCTACCCGCACTGTTGAAAAACAGTTGCAACTAAAACCCCGGCTTGCCGGGGTTTTTTATTGTGCGTCTGGGATGCCTGCTGCAAAGGAATTTATTCGATCAAACGTTATTGGAATCGCAACTCGCGCTACCATCTAGGCTATACGAAACGAAGGCACATATGTATATCGGTCTCATCGACATGTTCAAAATTGGTGTTGGGCCCTCCAGTTCGCACACGGTCGGACCGATGCGTGCGGCACGGCGATTTTTACTGGAAAGTATCACGCCGCTTGAGGATATTAAACGCGTGAAAGTCGAGCTATTTGGCTCGCTCGCGCACACCGGGCGCGGGCACGGTACAGACCGTGCGATTTTGCTGGGGTTGATGGGCGAGGTGCCAGATTTTGTCGACACACGGGCTGCCGTGGGCGTTATCAATTCAATTCGCGACGCGGGCACGATGATGCTTTTGCACAAACACGTCGTACCATTTTCGTTGGCGACGGATATGATTTTTAATTTCGTTGAGATGCTGCCGGTGCATTCGAACGGAATGCGTTTTACATTATTTGACGCGAGCGGTAACGTGACTGTCACGCGTGATCTTTATTCAATCGGCGGTGGATTCGTTGTCGATGAAGACGAGGCCTTTGTGGGTAGCGCACGCGGTGAAGAAGCGGCAGTGCCGCATCCATTCTTGACCATGCAAGAACTGTTGCAGCAGGGCATTGCGCATCAACTGCCATTTCATGCTTTGCTGATGCGTAATGAAGCGGCGATGCATGGGCGTGCTGCTACCGACGAATTTATTTCACGCGTTACTGCGACGATGAAGGGCTGCATCGATCAAGGTCTGCGAACCGAGGGCCTGTTGCCGGGTGGTCTCAAAGTGGCACGCCGCGCAGCGGGGATTGCGGAAAAACTTCGCGCTCGCGGCGCGGCGGATACGCAAAACGCGATGAATTGGGTAAGCGCTTATGCGATTGCCGTAAATGAAGAAAACGCTGCGGGTAATCGCGTCGTCACCGCGCCGACCAATGGTGCGGCGGGCGTGTTGCCTGCGGTACTACGTTACTACTTGGACTTTTGCGGGGGTGACGAAGCAGGTGTAACGCGTTACATGCTGGTTGCCGCCGCGATTGGCGCGTTATGCAAACGTAATGCGTCCATATCGGGCGCAGAAGTTGGCTGCCAGGGTGAGGTGGGTTCAGCCGCGGCAATGGCGGCAGGAGGCCTTGCGTCGGCGCTGGGCGCTACAAACGAGCAGATTGAAAACGCTGCCGAGATTGCACTGGAACATCATCTTGGCATGACCTGCGATCCGATCGGTGGATTGGTGCAGATTCCGTGTATCGAGCGCAACGCGATGGGGGCGGTAAAAGCCATCAACGCGTGTTCACTGGCGATGCTTGGCGACGGTGAACACATGGTGAGCCTCGATCAAGCGATTGAAACCATGCGGCGTACAGGCGCAGACATGCAGACGAAATACAAGGAAACATCGCTGGGCGGATTGGCGTTCACGATTCCAGTACGGCAGGTGGAATGCTAAATTTCGGCACATGGCATAGACTTAATAGCCGGGCCCAGTAAACGTTATTAAGACAATCTCCTGAAACGGCAAGCTGGATGCGCGTCTTGAAGCATGGCGCCTGCACCCGTTCGGGTGTCGCCTTCGAAAAATTTCCGCCCTGCCTAGTGTTTAAAGCGCCCTCTTTCCTCGAAATATTTGCATCGTTGCACGTTATCAAACGTCCTTAAAGGGCGGTTTAGACTACCCATCGTAAAATTCAAGGCTGTTAAAATCACGTCATGGCATTACTCACTTACCCTAATTCTCCTTATCTGCTCAATCAGCCGTTTTTGCCTGCGGGTGATCAGCCACAAGCGATCACAAAATTAGTTGAAGGCATTAATGATGGCTTGGCCTTTCAAACGCTGCTTGGCGTCACGGGTTCGGGCAAAACATTCACCATGGCGAATGTGATCGCGCAGCTTGGGCGGCCCGCGCTCATCATGGCGCCAAACAAGACGCTGGCGGCACAACTGTATTCAGAGATGAAAGAATTTTTCCCGCAAAACGCGGTGGAATATTTCGTTTCGTACTACGATTATTACCAGCCTGAAGCGTATGTACCATCGCGCGATTTGTTTATTGAAAAAGACTCGTCGATCAATGAGCACATCGAGCAAATGCGTTTGTCAGCCACCAAGTCGCTGCTGGAGCGCCAGGATTCAATCATCGTCGCGACCGTATCTTGCATTTACGGTGTCGGCGACCCCACTGATTATTACGCGATGCGGATGATGGTGCGCCCGAAAGACAAGGTGCGGCAGCAGGACATGATTCGTCAATTAATTGCAATGCAATATGCGCGGTCGGAGCTCGATTTCCGGCGCGGCACATTTCGCGTGCGCGGTGATTCGCTTGATGTTTTCCCGGCGGAAAATGCTGACGTGGCGCTGCGGATTTCGATGTTCGATGATGAGGTTGATTCGCTCACGCTATTTGATCCACTGACTGGCCACACAGTGCAAAAAGTACCGCGTTACACGGTCTATGCAAAGAGCCAATATGTGAGTACGCGCGCCACCACGCTGGATGCGATTGAGGGTATCAAGACCGAACTGCGAGAGCGTATTGAGTTCTACAATGCGGAGGGAAAATTACTCGAGGCGCAGCGCATTCAGCAGCGCACTACATTCGATCTGGAAATGCTGAATGAAATTGGATTTTGCAAAGGCATTGAGAATTATTCGCGGCATTTGAGCGGGCGTCCGCCCGGTTCGCCGCCACCGACCTTGATTGATTACTTGCCAAAAAATGCGTTGATGATCATGGACGAAAGCCACGTTACCGTGCCGCAAGTGGGCGGCATGTACAAAGGCGATCGGGCGCGTAAGGAAAATCTGGTCGGCTATGGTTTCCGGCTGCCGTCAGCGATGGATAACCGCCCGTTGCGCTTCGATGAATTTGAACAAATCATGCGGCAGACGGTGTTTGTTTCCGCGACGCCAGCTGACTATGAAGCCAAACACGCAGCGCAAATTGTGGAGCAAGTCGTGCGACCGACAGGACTGGTTGATCCGCTGATTTTCGTGCGTCCTGCGTCCACGCAAGTCGATGATGTATTGTCCGAAATCAACAAACGTGTTGCGGTGAACGAGCGCGTGTTGGTGACGACATTAACCAAGCGCATGTCAGAAGATTTGACTGATTATTTATCCGAGCACGGCGTTAAAGTACGCTATTTGCATTCAGATATTGATACCGTCGAGCGTGTCGAAATCATTCGTGATTTGCGCAGCGGTTTGTTTGATGTGCTGGTGGGGATTAATTTGCTGCGCGAAGGATTGGACATTCCTGAAGTCTCGTTGGTGGCAATTTTGGATGCGGATAAAGAAGGTTTTCTGCGCGGCGCCCGCTCGCTGATTCAAACCATTGGTCGAGCCGCACGTAACTTGAACGGCACTGCAATCCTGTATGGCGACAAAGAAACAGATTCGATGAAGTTTGCTATTTCAGAAACGAATCGCCGCCGCGCCAAGCAGATTCAGCACAATCTGGATAACGGCATCGTGCCCAAATCAGTGACCAAAAAAATCAAGGATATTATTGATGGCGCGTACAACGTGGACGAAAAACGCGCCAGCCAATCGCGCGACCGCAAAGCGGCACAAGACCGCAAAAAATACGATGTGCTCAGCGAAAAGCAAATGGAGACCGCTGTCAAACGAGTCGAGCGCGAAATGATGGAAGCCGCGCGGAATTTGGAGTTTGAGAAGGCAGGCAAGCTTCGCGACGAGCTGCGTATGCTGCGAAACCGAATGTTGCTGGGCGGACCTGACGCGTCCGTTGAAGCCTGAAATTAAGCAAGACTCAGAAAATTTGCGATGAAAAAGCCAGTTCGAATATTGTTTGTTTGCTTGGGTAATATTTGTCGCTCACCGACAGCTGAGGGCGTGTTTCGCAAGATGATTGTCGGCACGCAGCTTGAAAATAAGATGGAGATCGAATCCGCAGCGACGCACGATTATCAGGTCGGCGCAGCACCCGATGCCCGGTCAATCGATCACGCCGCGAGGCGTGGCGTCGATTTAACCGCTATCCGCGCGCGACAAATTGTAACGAGCGACTTTCGTCAATACGACTATGTGTTGGCAATGGATGAAAATAACGTCGAGCATTTGCAAGCCATGACTCCTGATCGCTATGCGAACAAGATTGAATTATTTCTCAATTACGCCAGCAACAAAACACAAAACCAAACGAGACTGGAAGTGCCTGATCCTTACATGGGCACGGCGAAGGATTTTGAGCGTGTACTCGATCTGGTGGAAGATGGCTGTGCGGGTTTGATTCGGCATTTGCTTGATACGACCTCCAAGTCAGCGCCGAAAGTGAAATCATGAGCGCTGAATTGCTATCGCTTGCCGCGTATGTAAAAATTTTTGTGGCTATGATGGTGATCGTAAATCCGCTTGGCATCATTCCTGTTTTCGTGGCCATGACGCCTTATCAAAGTCGGGTTGAACGTATGAGAACGGCGCGCATTGCCGCTATTACGGTGGCGATCGTGTTGGTTGTGTCGGCGGTGCTGGGTGAGCGAGTGCTTGACGTATTTGGTATCAGCATTGCGAGTTTCAAAGTGGGTGGCGCCATTCTGGTGATGACCACTGCGTTGGCCATGATGCAGGCCATGCCATCACCCGACAAGCAGACGCCTGAAGAGGCCGAAGAGGCAGTTGATAAGGCCAGTATTGCCGTGGTGCCGCTGGCGATTCCCCTGCTCGCGGGTCCGGGCGCGATGTCCACTATTATTATTTATGCAAGCGAGAAAAAAACTTTACTGCATATTTTTGCGGTGTGTGGCGCCGCGCTGGCCGTCGCGTTGGTAACGTGGTTCGCACTTCGCATTGCCTCGCAAGTCGGGCAGCGCATGAGCAAGACCACGGTGAATATCGCGACACGTATTATGGGCTTGTTGCTCGCAGCCCTTGCGGTTGAAATTTTTGCGGGCGGTATTGTTGAGCTTATTCCCGCGCTGGGGAAGCCCGACGTTTTTAAGTATTAGTGACCTTTGTTTTTGCAGGATTGGTTTCGCGACGTATTTTTTAAACCCGGCTCTACCCACCCTGCGATCAGCTACCAGCCGCCTGTTTTTAGCCACTCCTCTATTTGATCAAGTCGATCCGTTCCCCAAAATGCTTCGCCATCGATAACGACATAAGGTGAGCCAAACACGCCCAGCCGCAGAGAATTTTCAACTTCCTTTTTGAGGCGATCCTTGACTAATGGATCCGCCAGTGCGGTGCTCAGTTCAGCGCGATCCACCCCATGCCGGGCAGCAACGTCCACCACGGTTTGTGGAGAAGAAATATCGCGTCCCTCGACGAAATAAGTTTGAAAGAGCGAGATCGCGACGGTCTTTGCCTTTTCAGGTTCGCGATCTTTCAACCAATAGAATGCACGCGCCGCGTTTTGAGTGCCAATCGGGAACGGCGTGGGCATACCAAACGGAATCCCCATAAATGCGGCGGTACGGGGCAAATCGCGCCGTGCATAGTCGCCCTTCAAAGGCTGGCCGATAAGCGGTGCGTTGCCGCTGGCTTTGAATGCTGGGCCGAGCAGGATGGGTCGCCAATCTGCTTCACGTTCGTATTTGGCGGCCAAATTATCAATTCTCATGGCTGCTAAATAGCCATAAGGAGAGGAAAAATCAAAATAAAAAAGTATCGGTTGCAGGATCGTAGACAAGATCTGTTCCTCCTTCGATGAAGAATAGTGTGAGCGCTGGCGCGCGGCGAAGCAAGTGGTGATACTAAATGGCGAATAAAAAACGCCGCTCGCAGAATTCTGCGCGCGGCGTGTTCGATGTTGGCTTAGGGTCTTTGGGGTCTTTTCGTTTTTCCCCCGATTTTCAGTTTATCTAAGCCTAGTTTGGCGGACTCTGGTTTGACTTTGTCTCTATAACGCTGAGCGGCTCGCTAAATGTTTCGCGGGGCTTTCGCTCGCGCGGAGCACGACGGCGTGGTGCCTCTTCTTCGACCAGCACCGCCTGCTGCGCCTTATCAGCTACGGTCTCAATAAACACCAGCGGTTCACTGACTTGTGCGTTTGTGCCCTGATCAGGACGAGGGCGCCGCCGCGGTGCAGTTCGGATGGATTCACTCTCGCCGATCTGATCTACGGTGCCAAAAGCCAATGCAGGTTGTAAAGAAGCCATCACCGCAGACCTAGGGGCAACGGGTGCAACTATTGGCGCAGTGGCCGACTCAATAACGGGTAACTCCGCCTGTCGAGCTGCCTCGGTAGGAATAGCCGTATTGGCAAGCGCTGTTGCTGGCGTCGCTTCAGACGTAGTTTTGTGTGTGTTTTCGTAGGTTGCCGCAACAGTTTGCTCGGCCGCCACAGGCAGTGGCTCGACCGCGTGAACCGGCGAAGCCATCGGCGCTACCATCGGCTTTGGGATCGCGGCAGGAGCTTGGTCAGCTATCGAGAATGGCGGAATCGATACTGCCGGCGCGGCAATTGCGGCTGAGGGTGCTGTACTCGCTTGGGCGTGATTTTCATTGATCATTGCCTTGGCGTCCTCTGCTGAGGCGGTCGCGATTTCAGTTGACCCGTCAGTGCGCGGTGCGCGCTCAACTCGTTCTCCGTTACGTTCACGTCCGCCTCTACCACGGCGACGGCGACCGCGACTTTCACCTTCCTCGGCTTGCTCGACACCTGGCCTTGCTTCTAGCGCTGGCTTTGCGGTGGATTGTTGACGCGGCGGCAGGGTCTGACCTTGTGCATTAAGATCACGCGGTTCCCTGTTTTCTCTAGACTCACGAGGCTGGCGTGGCTCTCTGGGTTCACGCTGTGGACGCGCGGCGTTTGCTTCCAGCGCTTTTGCCTCAGGAGTGCCCGCTGCTGCGTCGCGATTGGGATCGCGACCCTGCTGTCCACGTGGCGCGCGGTTTAGGCCTTGATTAGCGACCTGCGGTCCTTGGCCGGGGCGGCCGCGTTTACCGTCTCTACCACCGTCTTTACCACCATCGCGGCGGCTGCGGTCGCGGTTCTGTTCACGACCGCCGTCTTTCGCGGCGTCCTTCGAACGTTCGCCACCACCTTCCGGACGCTGCGGCGCGATCGGCTGCGGACCCGCATCACCACCGAAGAAACGTGCCACCCGCTGCCACAAGGACGCGGACGGCGTTGATGTGCTTGCGGCCGCTTTGGTTTGTGCGGCCTGATTGGCGGCGGCTCTTTGTTCGCGTGACACCGGCTCAGCTGCCATGGGTGCAGGTTGGTCAGGCGTGATACCTTTTACGACCGGGACTGCGCGAGTTGCTTTGACCTCGGGGGCGGCGGCGGCGGCTTTGGCGTTTGAGTCTTCTGTTGGTTTTGCCGCCATTTGATAGCTCGGCGTGATCACGTCCAATTTTTCAGAGTCGTGGCGAAGACGCTCGATTTCGTAGTTGGGTGTTTCTAAGTGCACGTTGGGAATCAACAGCACGTTGACTTTGAAACGAGTTTCGATCGCGTGGACATCCTGACGTTTTTCGTTCAACAAGAATGTTGCGACGTCTACGGGCACCTGAGCATGAATTGCGGCGGTATTTTCCTTCATCGATTCTTCTTGAATGAT
>JAYVYF010000171.1:0-9281 GCA_043784585.1 Burkholderiales bacterium | reverse complement strand
GATTTGCCCGAGCCCGATGCGCCAACAATCGCTACGGCTTCGCCTGCGGACACGCTAAAATGTGCGTTGTTGACAATGACGAGTACACCGTCACTGGTGGTGACTCGTTTGGTAAGGTGTTGAACTTCGATGATGGGAATTGCCTCGCCGCGTGGCGCTGTTTGCTGCATTGGAGACGATTTGTAGAATAAGGCTGTCTGAGTTGAATCGGGCATAGTCGCTTGTTCGGCAGGTTGAGAAGAGTTTTTGAAATAACGTAAATTGCTTATGGAGTTGCTTTAATCGACCAACGCCACATATAAACATCAGATGCCCCGTTGACATGTTTCAGCATGTTGTTCAATAGGCTTTGAGCGGAAATATTAACAAACGTAACTACGCTGTTATTTGAATCGAAATTGAATGTGGGGGATACCTTGTGGACTTGGTGCAAAAAACAATCTTTTCAAGTGTAGGCCATCGGTTTTCCCGGTTTATTGTATTTTGTGCGCGGAATACGCGATTAGTTGCAACCATGACCGTCGCTGTCATGCTGTCTACGACCATCATTCATCCCGCCAACGCAATAGCGGCCGCTGCCGGTCCTGCCGCCCCCGCCAAAGCGCGCATTATGGTGTTCGGTGACAGCTTATCAGCGGCGTATGGCCTTAATCCAGTCGATGGCTGGGTATCGCTGCTGGAGAAATCACTTAAAAATCGCGGCATCAGCGTGGTGAACGCGAGTATCAGCGGCGAGACCACGCGCGGAGGGCTGACTCGGATTAAAGGCGATTTACAACGTCAGAAACCCACCATTGTGCTGATTGCGCTGGGCGCAAACGATGCGCTCCGGGGCCTGCCTGTCGCCGAAACCCGTAAAAATCTGGACGCCATCATCAATGCCGTACGTGCCGCCAACGCTCGCCCGGTGATAATCGGTATTCAAATTCCGCCCAATTACGGTCTCGATTACACTAAAAGCTTTAGTGATGTTTTTCCCGCGCTTGCCAAGCAATATAAAACACCCTTGGTGCCGTTTTTGCTCGACGGTATCGCTGAAAAACTTGAGCTATTTCAGGCCGATCGTCTGCATCCCATTGCCGCAGCACAGCCCCGAATTCTCGAAAACGTCATGCCCGGTGTCGAGCAAGCGTTAAAACTAAAAAGCGGAATGGAAAAAGACATAAAAATGACCGGAATAACCGCAACATACAAACAAAAATGAACGACGTCTTTGCTGAAAATCCATCTGCCGTCGAAAAAACAAAGGCCCCCAGAATCGGCGTTCAAATCCTGCCGCTGAGCTACCAGTCGCTGCAAAAATTTGATGCCGTCATCGACACACGCAGTCCTGCTGAATTTGCAGAAGACCATTTACCCGGCGCCATCAATTGCCCGGTGCTGGATAATGAACAGCGGATACAGGTCGGCACGCGGTACAAACAAACGTCCGCATTCGACGCCAAAAAGCTCGGTGCCGGTTTCGTGGCCCGTAATATCGCGAACTATATTGATACGCAATTTGCCGATAAACCCAAGGGCTGGAAGCCGCTCATTTACTGCTGGCGAGGGGGAACGCGATCTGGCGCAATGACACATATCTTACGCACCATTGGCTGGAATGCGGCGCAACTCGAAGGCGGCTACAAGGCGTGGCGCGCACAGGTGCGTGCGGATTTGGAAACGCTGCCATTGCAATTCAGCTACCGGGTTATTTGTGGCCGCACCGGTTCAGGCAAAAGCCGACTGCTTGATGCGCTTGCTGCGCAGGGCGCGCAGGTGCTGGATCTCGAACGGCTCGCCGCACACAAAGGCTCGGTGCTGGGTAATTTGCCTGATAAAGCGCAACCCTCGCAAAAGATGTTTGATAGCCGCATCTGGCTGGATTTTTCTCGATTCAACAGCACGCTACCCGTTTATGTTGAAGCCGAAAGCCGCAAAGTGGGGCTGCTGCGGGTACCCGAAATTGTGATCTCCGCAATGCACCAGGGCACCTGTTTTGAGGCCGTGACACCCGCACCACTCCGCGCAAAATTACTTCGCGAAGAATATGCGCACCTGATTGCGAACCGCGATTTATTATTTTTTAAGCTAGATTGCATTAAATCGCTCCATTCTGCGGAGCGCATCTTAGAGTGGAAAACGCTTGCGACGAACGGCAAATGGGATGATTTCGTGGCATCAATGCTTCAGCATCACTACGATCCTGCGTATTCGCGTTCGATGTTTAGCAACTATCAGGGCGCGCAAACCGCCACACCGCTTGAAGTAAACGATATTTCGCCTCATGGGTTTGCTGAAGTTGCTCGGCGCTTGTTGGCATAGATCGCAACAAACGCTCGATTTAGAGTGAAGCTCATCAGAGGTTGGTGCGCTTAAGGTTTCGCGCTAGAATGTGTGTACCAGTTCACATTTTGCAGTTCATGCAGCATTCATCCTGCGATACCTTCACTATTTTACGATGACTGAAACCTCGCAGACTTCGCCAAGCTCCATTGGGCGCCCCCAAAAAATCGGAAAATATGAGACGCTGGCTGAGCTGGGGCGCGGTGCTACTGCTGTGGTTTATCTTGCGGATGACACCTTTAATAACCGCAAGATCGCGATCAAAGTTCAGGTAAAAGACGAGAGCGCAGGACCCGAAGAAGCACGCCGCTTTGAAAAACTTTTTTTGAATGAAGCGGCACTGGTTGGCAAGCTTTCTCATCCCAATATCGTCGGCGTGTTTGATGCCGTGGTTGAAGGCGAATCGCGCTACATCATCATGGAATATGTGAGCGGCGGTTCGCTCAAGAAATTCTGCAGCGAAACCAACCTGCTGCCGGTTCGACAAGCGGTGCTGATTATTTTCAAGGCATGCCGGGCGATGGATTACGCGTTTCAAAACGGCGTGATTCATCGCGATATCAAATCGGCAAATATTCTGCTGTCGGACCGGGATGACATTAAAATTTCTGACTTCGGTACCGCGCAGATTTCTCATTCCACACATACCCAGATTGACGGATTCGTTGGATCACCGGCTTACATGGCGCCTGAGCAAATCAACGAAGAGTCGCCATCAGCGCAGACCGACATCTATTCGCTGGGCGTGGTGATGTATGAATTGCTGGCAGGACGTTTACCTTACCAGGCATCGAGCTCGGTTGCCATGATCAACAAAATTTTAAATGAAGCGCCTACCCCGCTGGGCACGATTCGCCCCGATCTGCCTGAGAAGCTGATCCAGATTGTTGAAACCGCGATGCACAAAGATACGGCAAAACGTTATCCCGGCTGGTATGCAATGGCCCGAGAACTGGCAGAAACCTTCCCGCAGCTGGAGAAATATTCTTTCGAAATTTCCTCCGCCGAAAAATTTAATGCTCTACGCAAGCTGGAGTTTTTTCAGGATTTTCGCGATGCAGAGCTGTGGGAAGTTTTGCGCGGCGCAATGTGGGAGCATCAATCTCGCGAGCAGAGTCTACTGCTGGAAGGCGATGTTGGCCACGCGTTTTTTATCATCGTATCGGGCCAAGTCAAGGTGATGAAAGACGACAAGCTGTTGAATGTGCTGAAAGAAGGCGACTGTTTTGGCGAAATGGCCTACCTGTCCGGCGGCAGCGGCAAGCGCTCGGCATCGATTATTGCCGTATCAGAAGTACAACTTCTGAAAATTCAGGACGAACAGCTTTTGCAGCTTTCAGATGGTTGTCAGCTGCGCTTCAACCGGCAATTCCTGCGCACCCTCATTGAACGTCTGGCCTGGACCAGCACGGTGCTGGCCCAAGTCAAACGGTAGGCGATCAATGCCCACACTTTCACCATATCGCTCAATATATTTTTCGTGGCATTATTCCTCAGGACGCAGCACCTTTGTTAGTACCCTTCTTGGCACCTCGCTCAGCGCCTGTTCGTGATGTAGATGATTATGTCCAAAACCTTTCTTAACAGCAATAGCGTTCTTCAGCGCACTGCAGCGGGTGCCACCGCAATGCGTGAGCATACGGCCTCGGTAGCACCCAAACTACGCGCGGTGCTGTTCCTGATTGACGGTAGCGCTACGTTGGGCGACCTGCTCGACCGTGCAGGCAGGCTCGCCAAGCTGCTTGAACAACAAGTTGAAGAACTGGTGAGGCTCGGATTGGCGGAAGTCGTTGAGCCTGCTGGACACGGACGTGACTTGCGCGTTGGCGAAGCGACCACACCCTACGCCAAGAACAAGGAAAAACCCCAGGATTTACACCCCTTGGTTGCGGCGAAGATGCAGCTCATGCTCAGGCTGGAGGGCCTGCCTTCACCAGATATTGATTCGTTGGGCGCCGAGCTGCTTGAGGCAAAAACGTTACGAGATCTCGCCATCGTGGCCAGAATTGTCACCAACAAACTTGCGCTGTCAGTGGGCGTTGAACGCAGCCAGGCTTTTTGGGAAGATGCAAAAACCATCATCATGGCGTGGCGAGAATTATCCTTGCGTGATGAAACCTAGCGGACATTGTGCGCAAGATTAAAATAAAAAAGCCTATTTCAACTCGCGCCGTTCTAATAAAGTGTGAAAACAAATGACCTTTTCTATCAATGGGTCATTTGTTGCCGCTTTAAAGTGCAATTCCTGTCGCGCCACGGTATCGAACACGAACACGGCTTTCAACCAAAGCTATTTTTGCTAATCGTGGACATTGCCGATGCTCGCCGGCCGGCACCGGTATGCCGCGAAATGTTGCGGCATCTTCCGAACTGATTTCAAGCACAAAATCCGGAGGTCCCTGCTAATGCAAGGGTAGCCGGTAACCCACCGGCGTTATAGCGATTAGTCGCAATTCCGGACAAACTATGAAAAATTAGCTCCAAATGCGAAAAAATTCAGAGCCCAATAATAATTTTGAATTGCCCCGTTCTGCGAGAGCCCTACATTTCTATCATTTCGTGCTGACTAATTTTTATTATTTTGAACTAATGATTGGCACAAACTCAATGAGCAGCGCGAAACCGAATGTTGCCAGCGTCGTGCATGTCGTGCAGTACTAGGCGGCAAAAAGCCTAGACCAGCGTCTGCGGCAAAATTCTCTAAAAAGCCTCAACGTTTAGTTGCTCGCTTGTTATCTTGGGTGCCACCTACCTTCCCACTCTTGCAGTCGACGGCATACGCCTGCCACTGCTGCTGATTAAGCGTTGCCGACGATTCAGCAAGATCTTTTATTGTCGTTTTCCACGCTTCGTCGGCAGCAAAGCTTGCAAGTGTTTCAATAGAATCTACCCCAAACCGGGATGCGCCACGCAGGTGTGCCCACGCAGTGATCTCGGCAATCGTGCTGAGGACCGACTCAAGATCTTGGCGCTTGCCGTTAAGTGCAGGCAAATTAATGCGGTCAGCAGTGGGCTGCAATTCCTTAATGACGTAAGAATTTTTTCCTGTATCCACCGCACCGAGTAACGCGGGTGCAATGGCTTGAGCAATGCCCTGTAAGGTCACAATTCGCTGCGCCTCGCTTACCCACCTTGGCTGCTTTTGTTTGAGATGAACAGCAAGTGCGGAAGGGTTCGCCATTTTAATATCCACCAGATAGCGGCCATCGCGGGTGCCGTTACCGCGCACAAGAGCAACGTAGCGTTCGAGACCGAGGCTGCCGTTACCCGCGATGCGTCGTGCAATATCGATGGGCTGGAAGTGAGAGGGGCTTGCCTGTGTGCTGGCGTAAGCGGCAAGAATGGATTCGGCTTTGGCCCGATCAGCGTCTGTTACCGTCATTGAACGAATACCGTCAATGAGAAGCTTCGTGGCGCCTTTCCGCTCCACCGTTCGACGGGCGATGAGTTCAGGGCGATGGCGGCTCTTCAGCCTTTGCAGTAACTTTTTAATCGGACCGGTTGCGGTGCCACGTTCAATCCAGCGCGGCTTAGTGGTTAGCAGGGTCGCCGCATAAGTATCAACGAATGTCGCAGTGAGGCGGATAGCTTGCTTGCGGCTAACTTTTAGCATGGCCGCGGCAACGATCGTGCTGGATAAAAACCGCACCAGTTCAAACGTCAGCGGCGCCATACACGCCTCGTCGAAATCGTTGAGGTCAAAATAGACCATGCGATTGTCGCCTTTATAGCTGCCGATGTTTTCCAGATGCAAATCGCCACAGGCCAGAACCTGCGGTGCTTGCAGTAAATGGCGGGGCATTTGCAGACCCGCGTAAAATAAAGGAGCGGTCCCCCGAAAAAACGCAAAGGGGTCGCTGTTAATCGCGAGCAATTTGATTCGAAGGCGCTCGGGGTCACGGCCTGCGTTGTAGTCTAGAATTGATTTAGTAACGGGATGCATGTTCCGCTTTTTTTGGTTTAAAAATAAGGTGAGGAATTCGTTTTGACTATAACGCCAATCATGACCCAATCGATCATTAATTTGATGCTTGCCTTGATGCTGGGTATCACAATCGGGTTGGAACGCCAGCTTCGCAAACAGCCCGCCGGGCTGCACACGAATGCGTTGGTGTGCCTGGGCTCCGCCGCGTATGTGCTGGTTTCGCTGCTAGCCACACAAAACGTTGATCCCACGCGCATTGCCGGCCAAGTGGTGACGGGGGTCGGTTTTATGTGTGCGGGTGTGATCTGGCACGAGGGCGTCACGATACGCGGACTCAACACGGCGGCAACGCTCTGGTGTTCGGCCGCAATCGGCATTCTTGCCGGGCTAAATTACCCGTTGATGGCAATTATTGCTGCCCTCATTTTGCTGGGCGCAAACATCATCCTGCACTGGATTGAGCACCGGTATTTTGAGTGACTTTCACATCCAAAGTGCCGCAAAAATTATTACACCCCAACAAATTCTTTACGGGTAAGTGGCCCTCGGTTTGAATCTAGCGATCCGTGCGCAAGTGTCAGGAAGCAGCTCAACTCAAAGAATATTAGCGTTCATTGCACAGATGAGTGGCGTCACTTCTGCAGGACCGCTGGCGTGCGAACGGATCAGAAACCATCATGCGCCGGTGCCAAACAGTGCGCCTACTCCGGCTGTAACCCCCATGGCGAGGACGCTCCAAAACGTGATCCTGAAGACACTCGGCAATATTTTCGCTCCGCCTGTTTTTGCAGCCAAACTACCGAGCAAAGCGAGCGCCACAAGGGCACTTGCAATGACAAATACGATCAGATGGGCAGTCGGCGCTAATGCGGTAACGACAAGCGGCAGTGCAGCGCCTGCCGCAAAACTGCAAGCCGACGCGGAAGCTGCCTGCAAGGGTTTGGCCGTTGTAATTTCCGATATGCCCAACTCGTCCCGGGCATGGGCCTCGAGCGCATTGTGTGCCATTAGTTTATCGGCCACTTGCCTTGCAAGCGTCAGGTCAAGGCCGCGACCAACGTAAATCGCCGCTAGCTCGCGATTTTCGCTCTGAAAATCACTCTCTATTTCCACCTGTTCTTCGGCCAGTGCTGCCTTCTCTGTGTCAGCCTGTGAATGTACGGAAACGTATTCTCCCGTTGCCATTGACATGGCTCCCGCAACCAAGCCCGCCATACCAGTCAGCAAGACATTCCCATGCGACGAATGGGCAGCGGCGACGCCGACAATCAGACTCGCGGTTGAGACGATACCGTCGTTGGCGCCAAGTACTGCTGCACGCAACCAGCCAATTGAATCAATACGATGCGTTTCGTTATGGCGTTTTTTCATTTATGTTTCACTGTGGGTAGTACCGTTAACGCATTTACCTCGAATTGTATAGACGATCACTTTGTCGACAATGTTGCCAAACGCTATCTCAATGCCCAAATTAATATCCCATTTTCCGATTGCGAGATCGCTGACAATAAACGTGGTGCAATTGGGATCAATGCCTGAGAAGTCCCGATGAGCCGGACCGAGAAAGGCATAATTTTCAACAGCGAATTGAGTACGCGATGGTTCGTCAAGATTCTGCGTTGAATCGCCAAATGCCGATTCAACGCAAGCTATTGAGGAACAATTAGCCTAAGGCCATCCGCACGACTTTGTAGCCAACCATGCACATAGCGATAATCAAGTAGCCGCGAAGGACGCCCATCCACACCAACGTATCAATCGTCAAGTTCATTGGTTTAAGTTGGTCCAGTGCCGGCATGCGCCAAGTTGTAATATCGGCCGAATAAATGGTTTTCTCTGGAACGATTGTTAGCAGCTTTAACTGTCTTGATTTGATGATTTTGACGATGGCAGTAGTCAGTAAGCCAAGCACGGTACCTCCGACCAGAATTCCGATGATGGCCTCCCCGGAAATATCCGGAAAGATCACGGCAGCGGTGAGAACAACTGACAGCATGACCAGTATGGCGACGATTGCCGCTGTAAACAAATTTAGCTTACGGCCATTTACCCACGGACCCAACACTTCTTTATCGTTACAGAGCAGCAACAGGAACACAGAAGCGCTTGGCAACAATACACCCGCCAACGTTTGGACCGCGTTGGTCAGCAGACCCAGAGGGGTGCCCGGAATGAGGACAAGCGCTGCTGCAATCACGATCAGCGTGAAATAGACGGCATAAAATCCAATCGCATCCTTTGGCTTGCGATGCAAAGAATGGTTCATGGAGAGCACGTCGCCCAGTGCATATGCAGTTGACAACGACACTGCGGCGGCGCCGATAATGCAGGCATCAATCAAGGCTATCGCGAACAGCTCGGCTGGCAGCTGCCCATAGTATTTTGCAATGCCACTTGCTACCGCCCCCGCATCAACAAAATTGCCAAATTCCGGTTTGTCGGCAAAAGTGTGCGCCGCAAAGGACATCATTGCGACCGCGCCGATAATCACCAGCACAATCCCCAGCACCAGATCCCAACGTTCGTATTTAATAAAGCGTGTCGTGATGCGTTTATCGATCACATAACTTTGCTGGAAAAATAATTGCCACGGCGCGACCGTGGTGCCGACGATGCCAATCACCAACAACATAATGTCGCTTAACTTTGCCCCATGAGGATACGTCGGCACGAGGAAATCATGCGCGACCCGGCTCAGCGGCGGATGAACCATGATAAAGACAGGCACTAGTAGCAAACTTGCAAACACCAGAACCATCGCAAATCGTTCGAAGCGACGGAAATTGCCGGTGCTCACGGCAGCCATAATGAGTAAAGCGGAAACAATTACGCCCGGAATTTTTGGCACGCCCAGGAAGCTTAGCCCCAATGAAATGCCAATAAATTCGGTGACAATTGTCAATGCATTAACCAAAAAAAGATCAATTACGCTGAACGCACCCCAGAAGCGGCCGAACCGTTCGAGGATGAGGCGTGCATGACCGACTCCGCTCACAACCCCTAGGCGCAAAACCATTTCCTGATTGACGTA
>JAYVYF010000170.1:0-2145 GCA_043784585.1 Burkholderiales bacterium | reverse complement strand
TCGCAGGAGCCAAACAAACCACCGCTGTGATTGACCGAATTGCCTTCGCGGAAGGTCTTGCGTGGGCACCTGATAGCAAGTCGTTTTTTTATAGTCGCCTGCCGTTGCAAAAGCCGAATGAGGCAAAAAATCGATATCTAAAAAGCGTTGCATTTCGCCATGTTCTTGGCCGCGCTTTGACACAGGACGAGGCCTTGTTTGGCCCCGGCACCGCGGTGAATGTCACCTTTGCCGATATTGATATTCCGCACGTTGAATTAACCGCCGACAACCGTTACCTAATAGGCAAAATTGAGCATGGCGATCTGCGTGAAATCAGTCTTTATGTGGCCGATGCATCGCAACTGCCGGGGCCAATAACGTGGCGTAAAGTCATCGAGCCGAAGGATGGTGTGACCGCCTATGCGCCGCATGCGGGAGCGTTGTATTTACTCACTCACAAAGACGCGCCGCGTTTCAAGGTGGTGCGTACCAACCTCGTCAAACCCGATTTTGCGGCTGCGACCACTATTGTTCCGCATGGCGATACGGTGATCAGCCAGATGGCGGTGGCGCAGGATGGACTTTATATTCGTGAGCTGGTTGGCGGAGTTGACCGGTTACAGCGATTGAATTTCAGCAAAAGCGATTTTAGTGGCGGCAAATTGGAGTTCGTGCGGTTGCCATTCGATTTGGCGATCCGCCAGATGATTACTGATCCGCAGCGCCCCGGTGCCATGCTTCGCCTGGAGGGATGGACTGAATCGCCGCATTACGTGAATATCGAAGCACGCAGCGGCAATGTCGTGGATACGCGACTCCAACCCCGGTCGAAAATTGATTTTGACGGCATTACTGAGGTTCGCTTGACAGTGACTGCCAAGGACGGCGCAAAAGTGCCGCTATCGCTGATCTATAAGAAATCCACCACCTTGAATGGTGCCAACCCCGCGCTAATACGCGCTTACGGTGCCTATGGCTTTACTCAGGCGCCCACTTTTTCGCTGACCTCGATGGCGTGGCTGGAACGCGGCGGTATCCTCGCGACCTGCCATGTGCGCGGGGGCGGCGAGTTTGGCGATGAATGGCATCGTGGCGGGCAAAAACTTAACAAACCTAATTCCTGGCGCGATCTGATTGCCTGTAGCGAATATATGATTCAACGAAAATTTACGCGCAAGCAATCCCTGGCGATTCAAGGGGGAAGTGCTGGCGGCATTACCGTGGGGCGGGCGCTAACCGAGCGCCCTGATCTGTTTGCGGCTGTGGTGTCTTCCGTTGGGGTGCTGGATGCGCTACGCGCTGAATTTACGCCGAATGGTCCGCCGAATATTCCTGAATTCGGCAGTGTGAAAACCGAGGATGGATTCAAGGGATTGCTTGAAATGAGTTCCGTACAGCAAGTCAAAGATGGCGTTAATTATCCTGCTGTCATGCTGATGCACGGTGTAAATGACCCGCGCGTAGAAGTGTGGCATTCGGCGAAAATGTTGGCGCGTTTGCAGGCCGCGACCACCGCGCTGGCTGATCCCAAACCCGTGCTATTGCGGCTCGATTACGATGCAGGCCACGGCGTGGGGTCAACCAAATCGCAACGCAACGCCGAGCAGGCCGATATTTATTCATTTTTGCTGTGGCAGTTTCAGGACCCAGAATTTCAGCCAAAGTAGACCGTATAAAAATGATCCGCGAAAGACCGGATCGAAGGCGGGGAAGGAGAGCAGATATGGATAATAAAATTGTTCGTCAATTCAACCATATCTTGCTGTGGCCGGTGCAGTTGCAGGCATTGCGCCGCGAGGCGAATGGCCGTCAACCTATGTATTGGGACAATCTTAGACGCAATCCCGGGCCGTGGCAGGCCGTTGAAGACCCCCCTGCTGATCGATGATGAATCGTGCCTGATTGGCTACGAAGAGTTCGTTTATTTTCTGCCCTATGTACAACGATTTTTATATGGCGTGGGCGATGAAGGGCGTGGCGCGCAATCCTCGGTGCATATCTTTAAGCGCGACGATGTTCATGAAATTCACGTGCGCCTGAACCAGCCAGACGCGCCGGTGATGTTGAACGTATTGCGATTACGACTTTATTTCTTTTACGATATTGATATCGCGCTCATCGCTATAGAAGGCGCGGGCAAAGATATTGCCCTAGAGACGGCCA
>JAYVYF010000169.1:0-27338 GCA_043784585.1 Burkholderiales bacterium | reverse complement strand
CGCCTAGCTGGCCCAAAACACCCAAAAAGCCTGCTGCGGGTCGGTCCACACGCGCACGTTGATAAAGCCCGCTTCTCGCAACATTGCTTCAAATTCGGCTTGCGAATATTTGTATGAGTTTTCGGAATGAATTCGCTCACCTGCGGCAAATGACCTCGCCACGCCGTCAATATTCACCTGTTGGGTTTCGAGCGATTCAAGATGCATTTCAATGCGGCCCAGCGCTTCATTGTATTGCCCCACATGCTTCCAGCGCGATTCCACAAAATCGCTGTCGAGCTCGCGATTGATATGACGCAACGCATTCAAATTAAATGCCGCCGTTACCCCGAGCGCGTCCGCGTAAGCCGCATCCAGCTTGGCCTTTTCCTTTTTTGTATCAACGCCAATCAACAACCCATTGGTCGCGTAACGCCGCATTTGCTGTAAAAATTTGACCGCATTCACCGGCGTGAAATTACCAATACTGGAGCCGGGATAAAACAGCGTCGTGCGCCCATCCACGAGTTCGGCGGGGAGTTCAAGCTGCTCGGAAAAATCGGTAATCAGGCCCACCATATCGATTTCTGGAAACTCCGGCGCCATATTGGTCAACGACGTTTCCATCGTGGGGCCGGCAATATCGACCGCGAGGTAGCGGGCAGGCTGCAAATACGGCAACCACGACATTGCCTTGCAACAATCGCCTGCGCCCATGTCAACGAGGGTGCCCCCCAGGCCAACTGCCTCAGCAATTTCACTTCTAAAACCCTGAAAAATCGCGCGCTCGGTGCGGGTTGGATAATATTCATCCAGTTGGCAGATGGCTGCATACAAAGCACAGCCAAGCTCGTCATAGAAATACTTCGGTTCAATCGTGGCGTAAGTCGCGCGCAAGCCAGCGACCAAACGCACCCGTTCAGCAACTTGGTCAATCGCTAATCGATTAACAATACGGAAGGCGGGTTTGGGGATGGATTCGATTTTCATTTCGTATAATTTACCTTGCAATAATGATGATACTTTTCTGCCATCAAAGTATTATGGCAGTAGCAATTGTCGTCGGTGCCGTTACACCATTCAGTTTTTGCGTTTTGCGTCATTCTTTAGTTTTTATTTCCAGGAGTTTGCCATGATGATTCCCAGCCGCTCACGCACTTTAAAAATCTTGTTCGCCGGTTTTGCTGCGCTTTTCGCATTTGCTGCGCATTCGCAGACCTCACTCAAAGTGTCGGCGATTCCCGACGAAAACCCGACCGAACTGCAGCGAAAATTTGCACCTCTTGGCAAATACCTGGAAAGCAAAATTGGCATGCCGGTCGAGTTCACGCCGGTTTCGGATTACGCCGCCACCGTTGAAGGACTGGCCGCAAAGAAAATTGACATGGTGTGGTATGGCGGTTTCACATTTGTGCAGGCCTACATTAAAACCAATAAAACCGCGATTCCAATTGTGCAGCGCGAAGAAGATGAAAAATTCCGCTCGGTTTTTATTACCCAAACCGGCTCTGATATAAAAAGTCTTAAAGATTTGAAAGACAAAACGTTTACCTTCGGCGCGCCCTCTTCCACTTCGGGCCACTTGATGCCACGCTCGTTCTTGCTCAAGGAGGGCCTTGACCCCGATAAGACATTCAAACGTGTCGCATTCTCTGGTGCGCATGACGCGACTGCTTTGCAAGTTGCCGGTGGCAAGGTAGACGCGGGCGCATTGAATATTTCTGTATATGAAAAAATGATCGCCGAGAAAAAGCTCGACGAGAAGCAAGTGCGCGTTTTTTATACCACCCCACCCTATTTTGATTACAACTGGACGGTGCGCGGGGATCTCGATCCTGTCCTGATCAAAAAACTCACCGATGCATTTTTGGCGCTTGATCCCAAAAATCCGGCGGACGCAGAAATCTTGAAACTACAACGTGCCACCCGCTTTATCCCCAGCAAAGCGGCCAACTACAAAGGCATTGAAGATGCCGCGTTGTCAGCAGGTCTCCTGAAGTAAATCTGCTTAGTCTTTCCACGAGCGTCAGCGTAATGGCCGCTCGCAGGAAGGCTGTCCTACTGAAAATATTTTCTACCGCCGCTATTTCCCGCGGCCTCTAATCCACGCTTCCGGCAATTTTTTATGTCCGTTGATCTCACTCGTGTCACCGTGCGCCTCGGTCGCGAAGCCGAGGCACGCCTTGTTCTCGACTCAGTGTCGTTGAGCTTGGGTGCCGGCGAGCAAGTCGCAATCATCGGCCCTTCCGGTGCGGGCAAGACCACGCTGCTACATACGCTGGCATGCGCAATCAAGCCCAGCAACGGCACGCTCACACTGAATAGCGAGACGCCGTGGACGCTTTCTAAATCTGCGCTGCATAAATTGCGTGGCTGTATTTTTTTAGCCCCGCAAGCGCCACCACTACCGCCGCGCCAACGCGTCGTTAATGCGGTGCTCGCGGGGCGTTTGGCTGGCATGGGCATCATCGGTGCGTTGATGTCGCTGTATAAACCCAAAGATGCTGCGCTGGCGTTTGCAGCGCTATCGCGTTTCAAGCTTGAAGACAAGCTCTGGCTGCGCTGTGATCGACTCTCCGGCGGAGAGCGTCAGCGTGTTGGGCTGGCGCGCATGATGGTTTCAACAGCACCACTGATTTTGCTGGACGAGCCCGTATCAGCGCTTGATCCGGCGCTCGGTTTGTTAGCACTCAAAACCATTCAGGACGAAGCTGCCGCGCGCAACGCAACGCTCGCGGTCAGTCTGCATGATGTCCAGCTTGCGCGCGCCCGATTCGCGCGTTTGATTGGATTAAAAGCAGGCCGTATTCATTTTGATTTGCCCGCCAGCGCCGTGGATGAAGCAACGTTGGCTGATCTGTATGGGTCAGAATTTGCAGAGGCGGCGGGGATGATGCAGCCGCGTGCAACGGCTGAATTGCCGGCGGTGGCGGCAACCCCCTCTGCCGCTCGCTGCTTTTGATGGAAGCCAACGCGAAACCGTTGCCCGACCCCGCCTGGCACGAACGGCTGTTTTCAACGTGGTTGCTGATCGCGGTCATTCTGGCCTGCCTTTACATCACCGAATTCAAACCGTGGGCACTGGTGGACGAAACCAGCCTGCGCGCGACGCGGCAATTTCTTTCATCTTTTTTTCCGCCTGCACATGATGCGGAATTTTTGAAATTAATCGTGGTCTCCACCTGGCAGACCATCGCCGTTGCCACTGCAGGCGTAACGCTCGCGCTGATTTTCGCGGTTCCGCTGGCATTGATCGCCACCCGCACATTGTCTATTTCACGCATCGGAAATTCCCGTGTCGCACGCCTACCCAGCATCATTCGCAATGCCACGCGCGGGGTTTTGATCGTGTTGCGAAGCATTCCTGAGTTGGTATGGGGACTGTTATTCGTGCGCGCGATCGGTCTGGGCGACACCGCAGGTGTGCTGGCTATTGCGCTCACGTATTGCGGCATGATGGGCAAAGTGTTTTTGGAAATTATGGAATCGCAGGACGCGCGTTCCGCCGACGCCCTGCTCATTAATGGCGCATCACGTAGTCAGGCGTTTTTATACGCGACGCTACCCAGCTGCCTGCCCGAAATGGTGTCGTACACCGTGTTCCGCTGGGAGTGCGCGATTCGATCATCGGTGATTTTGGGATTCGTGGGTGCTGGCGGCTTGGGGCAACAAATGGATCTTTCCATGCGGATGTTGGCGGGCGGGCAAGTGGCGACCATGTTGATCGCGTTTGTAGCACTGGTGTGGGTCGCCGATGTGGTCAGCAAACAACTGCGCGCCCTGCTGGATTAGGCGTGGACAACATCCTCGACACGCCATCAACACTAGCGGCCATCCCCACGCCACCGCCGCGCAGAGCGGGCTGGGTTCTCATCGCCATTGGCGCCGTCATCATTACCTCATTCGCCACGCTGCGCGGCAATTGGAGCGGACTGTTCTCGATGGAATCTGCATCGAAAATGGTGGAATTGTTCACCAGCTTTTTTCCACTGGAAACCGATCCACGATTTCTGAAAAAAGTCGCGTGGGCCACGGTTGAAACGATTGCGATTTCATTTCTCGGCACGCTGCTGGCACTACTTTTTGCCATCGTGATTGCGATACCCGCGGCCGGCATGAACGGCCGCGCGATGCGCCGAATGTCGCGCGGGCTGCTCAACTTTCTGCGCGCCGTGCCCGAGCTGGTGTGGGCCAGCATGCTGGTGATTGCTGCCGGGCTCGGCCCGTTTCCTGGTACGCTTGCCTTGGCCTTCCACACCGCGGGCGTACTCGGCCGATTGATCGCCGATGCGCTAGAAAACGCGCCGTCTGAACCCTATGCCGCGTTACGCCGCAACGGTGCCAGCGCCGTTGCGGCATTTGCCTATGGCACGCTGCCCGTGGTATTACCGCAAATTGCCAGCTACACGCTCTATCGATGGGAAAACAATATTCGCGCCGCCGCCGTACTCGGCGTAATTGGCGCAGGCGGGCTCGGTCAATTGCTTTATTACCATCTGAGTTTGCTGCAATATCGCGATACCGGCACGGTGCTGGTCGCGATGATTTTGCTGGTGGCGATTGTGGATACTGCATCAGCGAAACTGAATTCGCGGATGGCGGCATAGATATAAAATCCGCCATCGGCGCGCAGAATAAAAATTAAGGGCCTAGCATTGGCAAGCATCTACAGCCACAAATGGTCTACAAGCTCCGTTTTTATTAGGGTTTTCCTAATTTCACGTTCCCGCTATAATTCTTGTGCACCGCAATAACGTCGGTTGACCCCAAGGAACTGCCATGTCTTTTCTCGCTGCTCGCCTCACCCGCATCAAGCCCTCTGCCACAATCGCTATTTCCGCTAAAGCCGCTGCCATGAAGGCTGCTGGTAAAAGCGTGATTGCGCTGTCGTTTGGTGAGCCGGATTTTGATACGCCGGATAATATTAAAGAGGCGGCGATTGCAGCGATCAGAAGCGGCGATACCAAATACACGGCGGTTGATGGCACGATGAAATTAAAGGAAGCGATTGTCGCGAAATTTAAACGCGAGAACGGCCTCACTTACACGACCAAACAAATCACCGTCGGCACCGGCGGCAAACAAGTTTTGTATAACGCGTTTATGGCGACACTTTCAGCAGGCGATGAAGTCGTGATTCCTGCTCCCTATTGGGTGTCGTACCCTGAAATGGTATTGCTGGCCGACGGCACACCGGTGATTGTGCCGTGCACGCAGGAAACCGGTTTCAAACTCAAGGCGGGCGATCTGGAAGCCGCCATTACGCCGCGTACCAAATGGGTATTGCTGAATTCACCCTCGAACCCATCCGGCGCGGCGTATACACGGGCCGAGTTGAAAGCAATTACCGATGTGCTGGTGAATAATCCGCATGTGTGGGTGCTGACAGACGACATGTATGAACATCTTGTGTACGACGCGTTTGAATTCACCACGCCCGCACAAATCGAGCCGAGCTTGTATGACCGCACGCTCACCATGAACGGCGTATCAAAAGCATATTGCATGACCGGTTGGCGTATTGGCTATGCGGGCGGGCCAGAGGCGCTGATCAAGGCAATGGGTGATGTGCAATCGCAATCGACATCCAACCCCTCATCCATTGGTCAGGCGGCAGCCGTCGAAGCGTTAAATGGCACGCAAGACTTTATTCCCGCGCACAATGATATTTTCAAAACACGCCGCGATTTAGTCGTCAAAATGTTAAACGATGCCCCGGGATTAGATTGCCACACGCCCGAAGGCGCGTTCTATGTTTACCCAAGCTGTGCGGGCCTGATCGGCGCGACCACGCCAACCGGCGCCACCCTCAAGAGCGACGAAGATGTTGCGGGCTATTTGCTGGAATCGCAGGGCGTGGCGATTGTGCATGGCGCGGCTTTTGGGCTTTCTCCGCATTTTCGCGTGTCGTATGCGGCATCCACTGAATTGTTGGTGGAAGCCTGCACACGGATTCAAAAAGCTTGCGCTGCGCTGACCTTGACAGAGGCATTGGCTGCGTAGACATCTTTTCGCGCGGCATCGGCATGCAAAAAGCCCGCACAGCGGGCTTTTTTTCGGCTTGGTTTTGCGTAGTCCGCAAGCTGTCATCCCACCGTCACCTGCGCAGCCTATAAACACGCACACGGCAACATCCACATTTAGATGGCTAATAGGCGCAGGGGCTTATCAAGATGGATTTGATACTGTGGCGTCACGCCGAAGCGCATGCGGGCCAGGACGATTTAAAAGCCGATAGGGAACGCCCGCTAACCGCCAAAGGCAAGCGTCAGGCAGCGACGATGGCCAAGTGGCTAGAGAAACATTTGCCGGATTCGGCACGCGTACTGGCCAGCCCGGCGTTGCGGGCGGTAGACACGGCGCACGCGCTCGATCGCAAATTTAAAATCATGGCGAGTCTGGCCCCCGGAGCCAAAGCCGCGAGTCTGTTTATTGCCGCAGATTGGCCCGAAAGCCGTCAACCAGTATTGATCGTCGGCCATCAACCCACCATAGGACATCTGGCTTCTTTTTTATTATTCGGCGCGGAGCAGGAT
Source organism: Burkholderiales bacterium (assembly GCA_043784585.1). Lineage (GTDB taxonomy): Bacteria > Pseudomonadota > Gammaproteobacteria > Burkholderiales > Usitatibacteraceae > UKL13-2. Next base: position 20,823 of record JAYVYF010000169.1, on the reverse strand, counting down.
ATGAGCATCCGCAAAGGTTCTGTGTGGTGGTTTACCAATCGCTCCCGCGAAGTAGATAAATCACATGACAATAAAGTGATGCTGCGCACCGCCGTTTGTCCAGACTATTTGTAGTTTATTCGCTGCCTGTAGCTGCTGCCCGCTACCCGCTGACACAAATGTGGGCTAAATAAGCCGAGCACCGATGACTTGGCAATGGCAGGTTCTGGTGCGGGTAGCGGCACATTCCGACCGCCTGCCGCAACACGGTTGCGGCCGCGCTCTTGCAGTGCCGCCGCGGCAGACAAACAAGGCACGCTGACTGGCGCATTCTTATGCCAGTAGACAAGCTTTAATTCACCGTCGATGGCCTCACCCAGCGCCGACAAGCTCTCGACCCAGTCACCGTCGTTGCAATCGGTGACGCCGTTGGTTTCGCGAATTTCGGGCTAGTGAATATGCCCGCAAACAACGCCATCAAAATCACGCAACTTGGCCTCACGCGCCAACGCAACTTCGAAAGACGTAATGTAGCTCACCGCATTTTTCACTTTGTGTTTCAGATATTGCGACAGCGACCAGTACGGCAGGCCAACATGTCGACGCGCCCAATTAAACCACTGGTTTAATTTCAGCGTGACGGTGTAAGCCTGATCGCCGAGATAGGCCAACCACTATGTACATTGAATCACGCCATCAAATCGATCACCATGCAGCACTAACAAACGCTTGCCCTGCTCAGTGATGTGAACCACTTCATCTTCGATCACGATCCCGCCGAAGGCAAGTCCACTAAAATGACGCGCCGCCTCGCCATGATTGCCCGCGGTGTAGGTGACCAAAGTGCCCTTGCGCGATTTGCGCAGCATTTTTTCGCACCACGTCATTCTGGGATTGGTGCCAGAACCAGCGCCTTCGCAACGCCCAGCCGTCAATAATGTCGCCGACCAGATAAAGGTAGGTCGATTCGCTATGTTTTAAAAAATCGAGCAGCTTTTCGGCTTGGCAACCAGGCGTGCCCAGAGGCAAGTCAGATATCCCGATCGCAGGATAACGGGCAGCCCAGCCACGCGGCGAGGAGGTGGAGATGGCGTCTACGATGCCATGCAAATCTATCGACCGTGCTGGCTCTTCTGGCTCCTCTGGCTCCTCCGCCGGTTTTGGCAGGCGATCTGGCGAAACGTCAAACACTATTGTCCTCCGCGGTGATTGGCACACTAAGTTGCCCCCACGATAGTGTGGCTCCGGGTCGGTCATGCGACGGCCGGAGGAACATTTGGTGACCGCGGCGTGGGGTAGGCTGATTTCCGCTGTATTCTTCTGCCATATCTTTGCCTGAGCGTGCCCCCGATATGTAGATGCAGGCAGCAGGCGACGGGCATAAGGTTCGCGCCTACCTGCCCAAGATAGAACGATTTAACGAAATTTTACAAAGATTAGGTTGTAGTTACTTGTGTCAAGCCCGTGCCTTCATTCAACATGTTTTTGACAAGAAAACACCCGGCATTATCAAGAAGCAAATCGAATATAAATAAAACAACGACTGTCACAACCCAGGGAAACCCATGAAGACTGCGTCATCAATTTCACGCCCTTTTGCGGCGTTCATATCTACACTGGTCATCTTGTATTGCGGTTCGGGCGCGTTAACACCCGTGCTGGCTCAGGCCAAAGCACCTGCCGTGGCTGAGGTCGCGAAGCCAGTCGCCAAAGCATCCGGCATTGCTGCGGGTGCAGCTACTCCTCCGGCTGCCCCTGCGCCAGCGAGCGTGCCAGCCACCCCGCTGACCGCAGAGGTGATACGGATTGGTTTGAGTGGGCCTTTCACCGGCGCCAGCGCACCGTTGGGCATCAGCATGCGCGAGGGTGTGCGTATCGCGGTGGAAGAAATTAATCTTTATGTGGGAGGCGTGCTGGGCAAAAAAATTGTGCTGGTAGAGCGTGATGATCAAGCGGTTGCCACTTCCGGCGGCGCGGTAGCCAATGATTTGATTAACGGCCAGCGGGTGATAGCCACCGTGGGAATAGTCAACACTGGCGTGGGTTTATCGTCAATCGATGTCTACCAAAAACTCCATATTCCGCTCATTATTGCGGTCTCGACGGGCACCAGCTTGACGCAAAAATTTGCCCCGCCCGCAGCACCTGAAAACTATATTTTTCGGGTGGCGCCGCGCACCGATGTTGAAACCGCTTTTCTGGTCGATCATATTGTGGGCCGTGCGGGAATAAGCAATATCGCCATACTTGCCGATTCAACACCCTACGGCGAGAGCGGCAAAGTCGATCTTGAAAAAGCGCTGGCGGTTAAAAAACTGAAGCCTGTTTCGGTAGGCCGTTTCAATCTTGGCGATACCGATATGTCCGCCCAACTCAAAGCGGCCAAAGCAGCAGGTGCAGAAGCAATAATCATGTACGGCATCGGCCCCGAATTGGCCGCGATTGTGAAATCACGCGACGCAATGCAGTGGAAGGTCGCGACATTTTCTGGATGGACAGCTTCCATGCAGACATTTATTGACCAGGCAGGCAAGAGCGCTGAAAACGTAATGATGCCGCAAACCTTTATTGCCCAGAGCGTGAATGTTCGCCATCGGGCGCTGGTCACGCGCTACGCTGAACGTACCGGTAGCACAGTGATTCCGTCCGCAATGGCCGCCGCGCAGGGCTACGACGCCATGCGCATTCTCTACAACGCGATTCAAAACGCGGCCAGCCAGGATGGCGCAAAAATTAAGACGGCGCTGGAAAATATTCAATCCATCGAGGGTGCAATCACCACCCATCGCGCACCGTTTAACGCCACCGATCACGATGCCATTTCAGCGAGCATGCTGGTGATGGGCAAAATCGTCAAAGGCCGCACCGAATACGCGTTCGGCGAAGACGCCAACAGAAGCATCGTATTGCGGCGCAAGTAAGCCTCATTGGACACAAACGACATGAGAAACAACTTTAAGTAATACGCTGAGAAAGAAGGCACGCTCGAGACCCGATTTGCGGTCTGGGCGAAATTCACAATATGCGACTGATGCATATCGCGCATAACGTTTGTCAAATCGTATGAGGGTCGCAGGACTATAATTCCGGCTTACAAAAAATTACTGCAAAGCCCTCTATGTCTGCCCCGCTCGAACTTCAGAAAACCGCACTTCTTGCCGAAATTTCTGCCGTCATGGACCACATGGCAAGCGCGGATATACGCGCCATCGCAAAAACATTCGTCGAAAAATATTGCGGCGAAATTGATGCCGAAGATTTCGGTTCCCGGGATGCAAAAACATGGGCTGCCATCGCCCTCAACCACTTGCAATTCGGCACCGAATTTCATTGCGGCGCGCCACTGCTGCGGATTTTCAACCCACAGGTCGAACAACACGGCTTTGCTTCCAGCAGCACCATCATCGAATTCATCAATGACGACATGCCATTTCTGGTGGATTCCATTGTCATGGAAATGAATCGCCAAGGCATCGATACGCGGCTCGTGGTTCATCCACTGTTTGACGCAAAACGCGACCAGCACGGCGAACTAAAGTCACTGAACGACGCCACGGGCAGCAATGCCACAGAGTCTTGGATTCACGTCGAGATCGAACGCATCACCGATCCCGCGCGCATCAAGGCGCTCGGTGATGGCCTAGTCACGGTGCTCGCCGATGTGCGCGCCGCGGTCGATGACTGGCCAAAAATGAAAAGTAGAATTGGCGATATTCTGGCGGATCTGGGCGGTGCTGCGAAAGTCGTCCCGCTCGCCGAACTCGATGAAGCACGCGCGTTTTTGAACTGGGTGGGCGACAGCCATTTCACGCTGCTGGGATACCGGGATTACGAGCTGGTGGGCACATCCAGCCACGGGCAAACGACCGACATCCTCAAAATTCTGCCCAATTCGGGGCTCGGCATTTTGCGCGAGCCCAAGCTGGGCGGGGTATCGGCCAGCTTCAATGAATTACCCGCCGAGCTGCGCGCACTGGCTCGCAAGCCGCAATTGTTGGTGCTTACCAAGGCCAACTCTCGCGCTACGGTGCATCGTCCCGGCTACCTCGATTACGTGGGTGTCAAGCGTTTCGATGCGGCGGGCAATGTGATCGGCGAACGACGATTTGTGGGGCTCTACACATCGAGCATGTATCACGGCAATCCGCATCAAATCCCGATTCTTCGCCAAAAAATTGCCCGCGTCATGGAGCGCGCAGGATTTCCTGCGGCGAGCCATGCCGGCAAAAACTTATTCTCGATTCTGGAAACTTACCCGCGCGATGAGCTGTTCCAGATTAACGACGATGAGCTGTTTGAAACGGTGACGGGCATTCTGGGCATGGGTGAGCGAGCGCGGTCGAGACTTTTTGTCCGACGCGATATTTACGCACGCTTTTATTCCTGCCTGATTTATTTGCCGCGTGAAAACTACAACACCGAAGTCCGCATTCGGTTGCAGGAAATTTTGAAGCGCGCCTTTGGCGGCACCAGCGCGGAGTTTAACGTACAACTTTCTGAATCTGTGCTGGCGCGAATTCATATGCTGATTCGTACGCAGCCTAGAAGCCTGCCTGCTGCATCGCCAAAAGCAGCCGAACAACTAGATTTGAAAGCCTTGGAAGCCGAAGTTGTCGCCACGATTCGACGCTGGGAAGATGGCGTATTTGCCAATCTCACTGCTTCGCACGACGAGTCGCTCGCCAACGCTGCGCGCCGTGAATTCGTATTGCCGTTTCCCGCCGCTTATCGCGAAGATGTGTCGGTTGACCAGGCGGTAAAGGATTTTGCAGCGACACAAAAATTGACCGCAACATCACCGATTTCGATGGCGCTCTATCAGCCTACTTTTCAGCCTTTGCATCAGCCCTTGTTTCCCACCCCAAGCGCCGCGGGTGCCTCCAGCGAACTCCGATTTCGTCTCTATAGCCTAGGCGCCGCGATCCCTTTATCAGCGAGTCTGCCGATGCTGGAAAACATGGGCGTACGTGTGGAAAGCGAGCGCTCTTATGTTATCGCCCGCCACACCCAGCCTGCCATCCACATTCACGATTTTGGCTTGAGTCATCGTTACACGGGATTAAATCTTGATCGAATCAAGGCAAAGTTTGAAAACGCATTCGACCGCATCTGGTCACGCGCAGTTGAGAACGATGGCTTTAATCGGCTGACTCTGGCGGCTTCAATCGAAAGCGATGAGATCGTGCTGATTCGCGCGCTCGCCAAATATTTGAAGCAGACCGGCTTCACCTTCAGCCAAAGCTATATTGAGCAAACCCTGGCGAATCATGCCGTCATCACCGCCGCGCTGATCAGCTTGTTTCACGCTAAATTCCGCCCATCCTCGTTTTCGCAAGATAGTGAGCGCATGGCGAACATAAGTGCAAAGGTGGCGGAGATCGAAGCCCTGCTCGAGGATGTGGCCAATGCGGATGAAGATAAAATCGTTCGCCGGTTTTTAAGCGCGATCCAAGCGGCATTGCGCACCAATTATTATCAAAAAGATGCGGCCGGCCATCACAAAACATACCTCTCCATCAAGCTCGAATCCGCCAAAGTACCCGAGCTGCCCGAACCCAAACCGTTGTTCGAAATTTTCGTGTACTCGCCACGCGTCGAGGGCATACATTTACGCGGCGGCAAGGTCGCACGCGGTGGTTTGCGATGGTCAGACCGCCCGGAAGACTTCCGCACTGAGGTACTGGGGTTAGTCAAAGCACAGATGGTCAAAAACGCGGTAATCGTACCCGTCGGTTCCAAAGGCGGCTTTGTGCTTAAAGCAGCGCCACCGGCGACGGACCGCGAGGCCTACATGAAAGAAGGCGTCGCCTGCTATCAAACCTTCCTGCGCGGGCTGCTGGATGTCACCGATAATTTGGTGAAGGGTGTCATCGTGCCGCCAATCGATGTGGTGCGACACGATGCGGATGATCCTTATTTAGTGGTGGCGGCCGATAAAGGCACCGCCACATTCTCTGATTATGCAAACGCCATATCAGCGGAATATGGACACTGGCTGGGCGATGCATTTGCGTCCGGCGGGTCTGTGGGTTACGACCACAAAAAAATGGGGATTACTGCAAAAGGCGCGTGGGAAAGCGTGAAACGTCATTTCCGCGAAATTAATCACAACACCCAAACCACCGACTTCACGGTGGCCGGTGTGGGCGATATGTCTGGCGATGTTTTTGGCAACGGCATGCTGCTTTCAAAACATATTCGCCTGGTAGCGGCGTTCGATCATCGGCATATTTTCCTTGATCCCAACCCGGATGCGGCGATCAGCTTCATCGAGCGTGAACGCTTGTTTGCGCTGCCGCGCTCAAGCTGGGACGACTACAACAAACAGCTTATCAGTCAGGGCGGCGGTGTGTTTCTGCGCGGTGCAAAATCCATCCCGCTGACGCCAGAAATCAAGGCACGGCTTGGCATAGATGCGTTTTTTTCAGCGCTGTCACCGACTGAATTGATGCGTGCCATTCTCAAAGCTCCGATAGATCTTTTCTATAACGGCGGCATCGGCACCTATGTCAAGGCAAGCTATCAAAGCCATGCCGAGGTAGGCGACCGCGCCACCGACACGCTCCGCATCAACGGCAACGAGCTGCGGTGCAAAGTCGTGGCCGAAGGTGGCAATCTGGGATTTACGCAGTTGGGCCGTGTCGAGGCGGCACAATCGGGCGTGCGTTTGCACACCGACGCGATCGACAATTCGGCCGGCGTAGATTGCTCCGACCATGAAGTGAATATAAAGATTCTGGTCGATGCGATCATTGATGCCGGCGCGATCAAAAAAGAACAGCGCGAGGAACTGCTGGCAAGCATGACCGATGAGGTAGGTCAACTGGTATTGCAGGACAATTATTATCAAACGCAATCGCTGACCGTATCGGGCGTGCGTGGCGAAAAATTGCTCGAAGTGCAGGCGCGCTTTATCCGTCACCTAGAGAAGGCTGGACGCTTGAATCGCGCGGTAGAGTATCTACCTACCGACGAAGAAATTGCCAAACGCAAGATGGCCAAAAAGGGCCTGACCTCGCCCGAGCGCGCGGTATTGCTGGCTTACAGCAAAATGGAATTGTCCGATGAATTACTGGCTTCTGATCTGGTGGATGAAGATTATGTGGCGCAATCACTAATCACTTATTTTCCGACAGCGCTGCAAACGAAATTCGCCGCGATCATGCCGAAGCACGCGCTGAAACGCGAAATCATTGCGACCGTGGTCGCCAACAACACCATCAATCGCGCGGGCAGTGTTTTCGTGCATCGGATGCGCGAAGAGACGGGCGCCACGGCCGCAGAAGTGGTGCGGGCTTTTATTCTGACCCGCGATGTATTTGCAATGACGCCACTATGGAACGACATAGACGCACTCGATAACAAAGTGCCGACTGCCACGCAGTCTGAAATGCTGATCGAAGTTGGACGTTTGGTGCTGCGCGCCACACTGTGGTTTCTACGTCGCCGCTCGGAGCGCATGCCGATTGCGAACGTGCTCAAATTTTTCGCGCCTGGCATTGCGACCATTGCCAAACGCCTGCCTGAACTTCTATCCGCGGATGATTTGACGGCCCTGCAAGCCGCCGGAGCGCGCCTTATCCAGCAAGGCGTGCCCGCCTCCATTGCGAGCGAATTGGCGCGTCAGGACGCGATGTATTCAGTGCTCGATATTGTCGAAATTTCGCTCGATACCCAGCGTCCGGTTGAGCTGGCGGCATCTGCTTATTTCGCGCTGGTGGGCACATTAAAATTGCGCTGGGTTGCATCGCAAATCACGGCGCTGCCGTCTGATAACCATTGGCAATCCATGGCCCGCGCGGCCATGCGCGATGATTTGGCAAACCTGCAGCGCCAGCTGACCACCGGCGTTATTGCGCTGTCGCCCGCATTGAATGATGCGACGGGTTTGATTGCGGCCTGGGAATCGCACCACGCCAAAGCATTGGCCAGAATGAACGAAGTGGTGGATGATCTGAAAAAAGCACGCGAGACCGATTTGGCCATGCTTTCTGTTTTATTGCGTGAACTTCGTGTGCTGGTTTGAACCTAACTCCAATGAGAAATACTACCCTTCGCACGCTCTTCTTCGCTGTTTTTATCCTCTGCTTCGGGCTCGTGGCCGGCGCTTATTGGTTCCAGCATGGGCCGCAGCAGCAGCAGCCATGCCCGCTGTGTATTCTGCAGCGCTACCTTTATCTGGGCATTGGCCTCGTCGCATTGCTGGCGGGCTTGCACGGGCCGGATCTCGTCGGCAGGCGCATCTACGCCGCGCTGATCTGGCTATTGGCGTTGATGGGCGTCGGCCTGACCGCGTGGCAACTCAGCAAAGGCGACACGATGACTTCCTGCCTGAGTGACCCGATCGGCGAATTTGTGCAGAGCTTACCGAGCGCACAGTGGTTTGAGGGCAAGCTGTTTTTTGCAACTGGCGGCTGCGCGGATAAATACCCACCCACATTCGGTTTGTCGCTCGCGGTATGGTCACTCATATGCTTTGCGGCGCTTTCGATGATCGCGACCTTCATTGTGCTGCGCCCCGCAACAAGTAGATAAGTTAACGAGTAGACAAGTAAAAATGGGCAACGCGTTTCCAAGGTGGTTAACATTAAGCGGCGCAATCCCGTTCATCACCTGCAGTGCCGCGCTGTGGCTAGCCCCGCCTGCCTACCGAGCCTTCGCCACCACCGTTTTGACTAGCTACGCGGCCGTCATTTTGTCATTCCTCGGCGGTATCCAATGGGGGCTCGCGGTCAACCTGATCGACACCGCACCCAAAAGTGCGCGCACGATGTTTTTGCTGTCCGTCGTCCCCTCGCTACTTGCCTGGGCGATGCTGCTATTGCCCGAACCAGGCTCCCGCATCATCGTGGCGATGTGTCTGTTCGCATTCGTTTGGGTAGTCGACGCGCTGCTGAATTTACAAAAACTTATCCCGGCGTGGTACTTCAAATTGCGCTCCATCATTACCGTCATCGTCATCACATCGATGGCCATGGCGGTTCCTAAAGTCTAGCGTTGGGGCAGCTTTCAGAGCATTTCTATTAGAAAATCTCGTTCGCATGGGTTTTGGCAATATCTCGCGTGCCGCTAGAACCGAAGCGCACGTGCAAAAGCTTGTCGCATCACTCATGCAAGCAAGCGGCCGGGGCAGAAACTACCCCGGCAACTTCAAGGGCCTTGCCTGACAAGTTGTCCGCCAGTGGGCTATATGAATAAGCATAATGTCGGCCAATCGACGCAGGCGCGCATTTAATCGCACAAATTCAAGGGGATTGTCCCTGAGTGCGCGCATTAATCTTTCCAGTTGCGCCACCGTTGCTTCCGAGCGCGGTGCGAGGCCTGCGAAATCTCCCTGCATGCCGATACCGTACATGGCGGCACCAAGCGCGCGCCTTGCGGCGGTCGGCCACGTCGCTATTTCGGTGAGGCCAATTACCCCCACCAAAGTTCATCGGCACATTTGCGAGCTTAGCCGCGATCCAAAGTGCGCATGCGACCATTGTGCCGCCAAACAGGGCTTCGCCCACAGAGTGCAGGCGCGACTCGATCTGGTGCATGCGATGCGCGTTTGCGCGGTGATAGACAATCTGATCGGCGATGAGAATATCGACGGTGTCGCGCACTTTGGTGAGGTATGCGTGATCGGCCTTCGCATCGGGCAGCCCAAGTTCGCGGGCGGCGGCGCGGGCCAGCCAGTTCACCCAGCCCGGCACTGACGCGGCATCCCGTGCTGAATTGGCGCGCAGGTTGAGATCGCCGAGCGCACTCGTCATCGCCAGTGAGCAAAGTTCTTCGGCCGGCTGCCGATCATTCATTTAGCACTCGTGCCAGCCAACACGGGCACCAGCGGGCTGGACGGCGCCAGCAGAACGGCAATGGCGACAAGCCCGAAGCTGGCCACAAACCCCGAGTGAAAAATCTGCGCGAAATAACCTGCGGCTGAATCGTCCCTGCTAGCCTGCAAACTGCTGCACAACGAACATAAAAAAACCCCGCAAAACTGGCGGGGCTTTTTTTCAGGGACGATCCGGATCATTTCTGCGGAACGATACTGTGCTCTGAAAATGCCAGCCCGCCACCGTAACTAGACTGCGTGTTCGCCTCACCACCGCGACTCACGCGCACCGCACAATATTTTACTTCGGCAATTTTTCCGAATGGGTCGAGCGCGGCGTTAGTAAGCATATTGGCGGCCGCTTCGTAATAAGCAAACGGAATAAACACTGAACCGACCGGGATGCCTTCATCGGCGCGGGCCGCGATAGTGATGGCACCACGTCGCGATTCGACCGTGATCGTATCACCTGCAAAGGCAGCGATATGTCGTAAATCAAGCGGATTCATACTAACCACCGCTGCGGGCTCAAGCGCATCCAGCACACTAGCGCGGCGCGTCATCGAGCCGGTATGCCAATGTTCCAGTTGCCGACCGGTAATGAGAATGAACGGGAACTCTTCATCAGGCCGCTCGTTGGCGGGAATGATGTCGGCAGGAACAAATTTAGCGCGCCCGTCACTGGTCGGGAAACTATCGATAAACACGACCGGCTGACCCGGGTCGTCATCGCCCGCGCAGGGATAGGTGACGCTCGATTCGCGATTAAGCCGATCCCACGAGATACCAGCAATTGACGGCATCGACAAATGCATTTCTTCATAGACTTCGGCGACCCCGCTTTCGTCGCCCTGATAGTTCCAATCAAGACCCAGTCGTTTAGCAAGTTGCTGAACAATCCACAAATCCTGCCGCGCGTCGCCGGGCAGATCAAGCGCGCGACGACCCAACTGGACCATGCGGTCGGTATTGGTCACGGTGCCCGTTTTTTCTGGCCATGCGGAAGCCGGGAAAATCACGTCCGCCAAATACGCGGTTTCAGTCAGAAAAATATCTTGCACCACCAACATTTCGAGTTTCGCCAAACCGGCGCGGGCGTGATTCGCATCGGGGTCTGACATTGCTGGATTCTCACCCATGACGTACATCCCTTTGATTCTGGCATCGTATGCCGCGTCCATGATTTCGACCACCGTAAGCCCCGGCTTATTGTCCAGTTTCGTGTTCCAATATTTTTCAAAGCGCGCATGTGCTTCGGGGTCATCAACCCGCTTGTAGTCGGGGAACATCATCGGAATCAGGCCCGCATCTGAGGCGCCCTGCACGTTGTTTTGGCCGCGCAATGGGTGCAGGCCCGCACCAGGCTTGCCGACCTGGCCAGTCATGAGGGTGAGCGCAATCAGACAACGCGCGTTATCAGTGCCGTGCACGTGCTGCGAAATGCCCATGCCCCAAAGAATAATTGACGCTTTACTGGTCGCATAGGCGCGTGCCACCTCGCGCAAGGTTTCAGCCGGAATTCCACACAAAGGTGCCATTGCTTCGGGTGAAAACCCTTTGGCGTTCTCTTTTAGCGCGGCGAAATTGTGAGTGCGATTTTTAATGAAATCCTCGTTCACCAAACCTTCCTCAATGATGGTGTAGATCATGGCATTCAACATCGCCACATCCATATCTGGTTTGAATTGCAGATATCGCCACGCATGCCGGGCAATATCGTTCCTGCGCGGGTCGGCCACAATTAATTTCGCGCCATTTTTGGCCGCATTTTTAATCCAGGTGGCAGCAACCGGGTGATTCGACGTCGGGTTAGCGCCAATCAAAAAAATCACCTCGGCTTTGGCGACGTCCGACACTTGATTCGATACCGCGCCAGAGCCAACACCTTCGAGCAGCGCGACGACCGATGAGGCATGACAAAGACGTGTGCAATGATCGACGTTGTTGGTCTTGAATCCGGTGCGCACCAACTTCTGAAAAAGGTAGGCTTCCTCATTACTGCCTTTGGCTGAACCAAAACCGGCAAGCGCATTTGGCCCATGCTGATCACGGATTTTAGCGAGCGTGCCGCCTGCAAGATCGAGCGCTTCTTCCCATGTGGCCTCGCGAAATACATCACGCCAATTTTCGGGATCCATGTTGAAATCGGCCGACTTTGGCACGCCGGCTTTACGAATCAGCGGCGTCGTTAAGCGTTGCTTGTGGTGCACGTAATCGAATCCATAACGGCCTTTTACACACAATCGACCATGATTCGCCGGCCCGTCACGGCCCTCGACACGAATAATTTTATTATCTTTGACATGATAGGTGAGCTGACAACCCACACCGCAATAAGGGCAGACGCTATCAATTTTTTTATCGACAACTGTCTCATAAGCCGCCTTCGCGGGTGCCAGAGCGCCCGTCGGGCAGGCCTGCACACACTCACCGCAGGCGACGCAGGTAGATGCACCCATCGGATCATCCTGATCGAATACGATTTTTGAATGCGCCCCGCGCAATGCATAGCCAATCACATCGTTGGCTTGCTCTTCGCGACATGCCCGGACACAGCGCGTGCATTGAATACAGGCATCAAGATTAACCGTCATAGCGGGATGGGAAAAATCAGGCTCCGCCTGCAAGCGTGGTTGAAACCGTGACTCATTGACACCCAAGACTTGGGCCCATTTCAGCAGCTCATTACCCTCTGGTTTGTAGTTTTTTGTCGGCGCGTCGCTGGTCAATAATTCCATCACCATTTTTTGCGAATGCAGTGTGCGCGCGGAGTCGGTGGTGACTTCCATATTGTTTGATGGATGACGGCAGCATGAAGGAGCCAACACCCGTTCGCCTTTGATTTCAACCACACAGGCACGGCAGTTGCCGACCGAGCGATAGCCGGGTTTATAGCAAAGGTGAGGAATCTCCTTGCCATGTTCCTTGGCAATTTCGATCAGCGTTTGATCGGCAAACGCGGTAATTTTTTCGCCATCAAGTGTGAATTCAACCACTTTACGTGCGACGAGTATTTCGGACATATCGTTCATTAGCTTATCTCATGCGCAAAATGTTTGACCACACACCGGATCGGATTGGGTGCCGCCTGGCCGAGCCCGCAAATAGAAGCGTCCACCATGACCTGCGACAGCTCTTCGAGCAACCCGATTTTCCATTTGCTTTCCTGCAAAAGCTGCACCGCTTTCTCAGTGCCAACCCGGCAAGGCGTGCATTGACCGCAGCTTTCATGTTCAAAAAATTTCATCAGATTCAATGCCGCATCGCGCGCCTTGTCATGCTGCGACATGATCGTGATCGCAGCCGAACCGATGAAGCATCCATAAGGCTGCAAGGTGTCAAAATCGAGCGGAATATCGCCCATGCTGGCGGGTAGAATGCCGCCTGATGCGCCGCCCGGAAGATACGCGTAAAACTCGTGCCCATCCGACATGCCGCCGCAAAATTCAGCAACCAATTCTCTGACCGTAATACCGGCAGGAGCCAAATGTACGCCAGGCTTTTTTATGCGCCCGGAAACTGAAAAAGATCGCAAACCTTTACGACCATGACGTCCATGTCCGGCAAACCAGGCGGCCCCCTTTTCCAAAATGTCGCGTACCCAGTAGAGTGTTTCAAAATTGTGCTCCAGCGTGGGGCGATCAAACAGTCCGACTTCAGCGACATAGGGCGGGCGCAAGCGGGGTATGCCGCGTTTTCCCTCAATGGATTCGATCATCGCGGATTCTTCACCGCAGATGTAGGCTCCCGCGCCGCGTCGCAATTCAATCTGTGGCAACGCATGTCCACCCGGCGGATTTGCCTTCAGCGCCGCCAATTCTGTCTCCAGAAGTGCTCGGCAGTGGTGGTATTCGTCGCGTAAATAAATATAAATTTTATCAATGCCAACCACCTGCGCGGCGATCAACATGCCCTCAAGAAAGCGATGCGGATCACGCTCCAAGTAGGTGCGGTCCTTGAACGTTCCCGGCTCGCCCTCATCAATATTTATTGCCATCAATCGTGGCCCGGTTTCGGCCCGAACGATGCGCCATTTACGACCTGTGGCGAATCCTGCGCCACCCAGACCACGCAGGCCCGAGTCTTCCATTTCCTTAAGCGTCGCCTCAGTTTCACGGGTGCCATTGAGCACATCAAGATAAGCCTGATAACCAAACTCGTCTTTGTAGGCGGCGAACGGGACATAATTGCCCTGAACAGCTCGTATATGCTGGTTTTTTACTGCGCACGTAACGTTTTCAACCGTCGCGCCGCCAAATGCATTCTGCCCCACACACACTGCAGGTGCCTGATCACAGCGGCCAATACACGGCGCCGCAATCACCCGCACTTCTGAGCCGAGAATCGCCGGTAACTTTTCAAGTAATTCAGCCGCCCCCGCCATCGCACACGAGAGCGTTTCACATACCCGCACTGTCAATGCAGGCGGGGCATCCTCGCCGTCGCGGATCACATCAAAATGATGATAGAACGTGGCTACTTCATAGACTTCAGTTTGCGCGAGCTTAAGCGTTTCTGCCAACGCGCTGATATGCGCCGCAGAAATACAACTGAATTTGTCCTGAATCAGGTGCAAGTATTCGATTAACAAATCACGGCGGATGTCATGCCCGTTCAGCAATACCGCAACGTCAGCCCGCGCTTGGGGATCAATCTGACGCCCCTTGGGTTTGTTTCGCGCTTTCATTTTGCTGCGCACCTCTGCGAGCGGGATGGTAGTAATGGCGCCAGGTGCTCGGTCATTCATAAACAGATTCTCCGAAAAATACAGGTCGCATGGATAGTCAGCGGTTTGCGGTCGATGATGGATGGTTAGCGGCGCATTGTTAACAGCGCGCAGTGCCTTGCAGTGCGATTAAACAAAGGAAGAACGAAAGCATAACTACCCGTTACCACGTGGCACATGATGAAAGTCAATTTCTTAAAAACATAAGAACATGGCGGACAAACGCCAGCATGCCGCCAATGTTTCAGCGTATTAAATCAGGTATGTGCCTCAACACCGCCTGCTGGGAGCAACAAGCAGACGCAGGAGCAGCAAAATAGTTTAAAACTTCGGCCCTAATTCACTTTTTTAGGCGATGGTTTGATTCCTCTTGCACCTCCGCTCCCTTTCCCTCCTTGCGTCCCCCTGCCGACAAACTTTTCCAGCCACGCAAAATACTCCCGATACCACAAACGCGAATTTTGCGGCTTTACGATCCAGTGGTTTTCGTCCGGAAAGAACACCAGTTTCGATTCAACGTTAAGGGATTTTAGCGTGTTGTAGTAAAGCAGGCCCTGCGCATCGGGTACACGGTAGTCGAGCGCGCCGTGAATCACTAGCGTCGGAGTTTTCATGAACCGGGCGAACGTGATCGGATTTTGCGCCGCAACTTTTTCAGGATTTTCCCAATACTTGGCTTTTAATTCGTAATTGAAATAGCCGCCAACATCTTCTGAATATTGGTTTACCCAATCGTAACAACCGGCATGACAAACATACGCCTTGTAACGGTCACCGGCAGCCTCGGAACGAGTGCCTTTCTTACTTGCACCAGGTTGGCCGTTGCGACCATTCATCCATGCCACCATCATGCCGCCATAGCTACCGCCGGTCGCGGCCAATCGATTGGTATCGATGCAACCCTGACGCAGCATGAAATCGGTGGCAGCTTCGATGTCGGCATGCTCTTTGGTGCCGAGCACGCCCATATTCGATTCCAGATATTTATTGCCCCATCCGAGTGAGCCGTGATAATTGACGCAGACCACCACATAGCCTTGGGCAGCGAATACCTGATTGTTCCAGCGGAAATGAAAGTTATCGCCCCAGTTGGCATGCGGCCCGCCGTGAATCGAATGCACCAGCGGCCATTTCTTTTTCGGATCGAAATTCGGCGGGTAGCAGGCCCACATTTGCACCGCTTCGCCATTCCATCCCTTGATGGTGAATTCCCGAACCTCGCCCATTTTGAACTGCGCCATCAGCGCATCATTAAACGATTCAACCGGCTTCGCATGTTCGCCCGCCGCAGTAGCCGCAAACACCTTTGGCGCGGCAGACATATTGCTTCGCACGAACACCAGCGAATCGGCCTTCACATCAAAATCGCTTATGGTGCCACCTGGCGCAACCAAAGCAGGTTCATCGTCATCGAGCCGCATTTGCCAAACCGACAAGCGCGAATGATCATCTGCCGTAAAAAAAATCGATTGGCTATCCGGCGCCCATTTGAGCGGCGCATTCACCACCCGATCCCAGCGCTGGCTAACAAGTTTGAGCTGGTTTGATTTGCGATCAATGACCGCAAGCTTGTTGTCGTCGTTGATAGAACGACGAATATTGTTAACGAGCAGTGCGATCAATTTGCCATCGACTGAATATGCGGGATGGTGGTGCGTAAACGAAGGATTCAACGGCGCGTGCGACCGTTTAGTGGAAGGCAACAGCGCGGGCGGATGGGGCCTGGTCAAGTTTTTTGCAAGGCCCGTCTTGATCTCGATCTCCACCAGATGCGTTTCCTGATCGCCTTGTTTGTCCTGATTAGGATTGAATGTAAAGACAAGATATTTGCCATCGGGCGAAATATCGTAATCCGATGCATCGGGATCGAATACCGGCAGCTCGTAAGCGGTGCCTGCAAACAGATCGCGGGTTTTGCCGCTTGCCACATCAAGCACATGCACGCGCGGTACCCGCCCGTCGGTTAGCCAGTGATCCCAGTATCGATACACTGTGCGCGACACCACCATGGCTTTGCATTTGTTCCCCTGCATTTCTTCTAAGCGCTTTGCCTGGTCTTTTTCATTTTTTAAATCAGGCCACACCCACGAAATAAGTGCCACGCGTTTTGAATCCGGAAACCATTTAATACCCGACACGCCGGTCGCGATATTCGACACACGCTTCGCCTCGCCCCCATCTGGCGAAATGATGTATACCTGTGGCTCCTTATCGACGCCGGCACCTTCGCCGCGTTTTGCCACAAAAGCAATCGACGCGCCATCCGGCGACCATCTGCAGCCACCATCCTTTTCACCACAGGCGGTAAGCTGTCGAGGCGCACCACCGAAGGTTGAAAGCAACCATAAATGCGTGCTGCCCGTATTTGATTCCATGTCGTAGCTGGTTACCGCTGCGCATGCAAGCGAGCCGTCAGGCGACAGGCTGAGCGAAGAAGGCCGCTTGATTTTCCACAGGTCGGTGGCTTCGATTGCTTTTGGATTTGGCATTTTTAGGATTTCGCTTATCGTTTAACTTGCCGGTTTATTTGTAATCTAGTGGAACGAAAAATACGGAAGGAAAATAAAGATACGAACAGCAATCTACCAGTTTATGGCTCTCACGTTGGTGTACAAGATTAGTAGTTAAATGCGGGTAGTTCGTATCCTGGTGGCAACGCGATAGCGAATTTTCCACTCACATAAGCTAAAATCACGGCCTGACTGGTTTCCACTGGAATAAGCATGAACCCAAACGATCTGCCCGCCAATCAGCACAAAGCCACTGCCCCAAAATTCAAGTGGGACGATGCCTTGTTGCTGGACGACCAACTCTCGGAAGATGAACGCATGGTGCGTGATCAGGCTCATGCCTATTGCCAGGATAAGCTGATGCCGCGCGTGCTGAAAGCGAATCGCGACGAAACATTTGACCGTGAGATCATGAACGAAATGGGTGAGCTTGGGCTGTTAGGCTCGACCATTGACGGCTATGGCTGCGCCGGCGTGAACCATGTCTGTTACGGCTTGGTGGCGCGCGAGGTGGAGCGCGTCGATTCCGGCTATCGCTCGGCGATGAGCGTGCAATCCTCGCTCGTGATGTACCCCATTTATGCCTACGGATCTGAAGCGCAGCGCGAACGCTGGCTGCCCAGATTGGCAACCGGCGAATTAATTGGCTGTTTTGGTTTGACTGAACCAGGCGCAGGATCGGACCCTTCATCGATGATCACGCGCGCTAAAAAAGTTGATGGTGGCGTCATCATGCATGGCGCAAAGATGTGGATTACCAATTCGCCGATTGCCGATATTTTTATTGTCTGGGCCAAGGACGATGCGGGCGAGATTCGCGGCTTCGTCCTTGAAAAAGGCATGAAGGGATTATCGGCCCCCAAAATTGAAGGCAAATTCTCGCTGCGCGCGTCGATTACTGGCGAGATCGTGATGGATCAGGTGTTTGTTCCCGATGAGAATTTGCTGCCCAACGTGAAGGGCTTGAAAGGCCCGTTCGGCTGCCTGAATAAAGCGCGTTATGGCATTAGCTGGGGTGCCATGGGTGCGGCCGAATTTTGCTGGATGGCATCGCGCCAATACACGCTGGATCGCATCATGTTTGGCAAGCCGCTCGCGGCCACCCAGCTGGTGCAGAAAAAATTAGCCGATATGCAAACCGAAATTACTCTCGGCTTGCAGGGCGCGCTGCGTTTAGGTCGTCTGCTCGATGAAGGCCTGGCCACGCCGGAAATGATCTCGCTGATGAAGCGCAATAATTGCGGCAAGGCACTCGACGTTGCCCGCGTGGCGCGCGATATGCACGGCGGGAACGGCATTTCCGACGAATATCACGTCATCCGCCATGCGATGAATCTTGAGGCCGTCAATACTTATGAAGGCACCCATGATGTGCACGCGCTCATCTTGGGCCGTGCCCAAACCGGCTTAAATGCGTTCGGCGGGGCATAACTTCGTGAGCGCTTCCATTTGGGTAAATCGTCCCACGCTTGAAGAATTGAATCGCCCAGCGCCCGGCATGGTGGCGCATATCGGCATTGAATTTCTCGACATCGGCGATGATTATATAAAAGCCAGAATGCCCGTGGATTATCGCACCCACCAGCCATTTGGGTTGTTGCATGGTGGCGCATCGGTGGCATTAGCCGAAACCCTCGGCAGCACTGGTGCATTTTTATGTATTAATCCCAAAACCCATAGCGCGGTCGGACTCGAAATTAACGCCAATCACCTGCGCGGCGTCAAAAGTGGCTGGGTCTTTGGAATTGCACGGCCTATTCATCGCGGCAAATCCACCCAAATCTGGGAAATCCGCATTACCAACGAGGCCGACAAGCTCGTTTGCATTTCGCGATTGACGATGGCGATTCTGGAGAACCCGAAAGCACTCGCTCACGCGCTTTAGTTCCCGCACTTTAATCGCTTGGCTTGACGCTATTTGTGAAACGTTTTATTCGGCTTATCCAGCCCTACGCTGAATTTTTGCGTCTGCCTGACGTCAAGCGCATGGTGATCGCCGCATGGCTATCCCGACTGCCCACTGGCATGATGGGACTGTCGATGCTGTTATTTCTGCGCGACGCACTCGGCTCATTTAAATTGGCGGGCACCGCGGTCGGCGCCTACTTTATTGCGATGGCGATATCGGCGCCCGTGCAGGGTCGCATCATTGATCGCCAAGGCCCGCAAAAACTGCTGCGCGTAACCGGCGTTGCGCAGCCACTAATGCTGCTTGCATTGTTCATGATCGCCTATTTTAAAATGTCATTTCCGCTCATCGTTGGCGCGGCCATTCTCGCGGGTATATTTCCGGCGCCGATTACCACACTGACCCGCACCATATGGCGGCAACGCTTCACCGACGAATCCGCGCGCAAGATGGCGTTTTCAGTGGATGCGGTAACAATGGAGCTGTGTTTTACGGTGGGGCCTTTGCTGGTGGCATTGATTATTACGCTGTCCAATCCCAGCGTGGGGTTTTTGATCACCACCACGATGGTGTTTGCCGCGTTCCTGATTTTCATGGCGTCGCCTGCGCTCAATTATTGGCAGCAAAGCAGTGCCGAAGAGCGTCATTTACTCGGCCCGTTAACCGATCCGCAATTGCTGCTGCTGCTTGTGGTTACGTTCGGGCTGGCGACGGCCTTCGGCCTGCTGGAAGTGGGCTATCCCGCGCTGGCAACATCGCTTTCGCTGCCCGCGCTGGCGGGCGTGTTACTTGCAGTAAATTCTGTGGGCAGTGCGGTCGGTGGCGCGGTTTATGGCTTGATGCGCATCAACATGCCGCTAGAGCGGCAGTTTGGAATTTTGCTGGGGATGATGGTGCTGCCGTTGCTGCTACATGCGTGGGTGAGTCAGCTTTTGCTGCTCGGCATAATCGCGTTTATTGCCGGTGCCACGATCGCGCCATCGATAGCCGCGCAAAGTATTTTGGTGTCCCGATTGGCACCGCAAAAGTACGCTACCGAAGCTTTTACATGGTCATCAACATTTATCGTCAGCGGCATCGGCGCGGGCATGGCGAGTGGTGGCGCGTTGGCAGAAACCTATAACGCAACGACCCCTTTCATCATCGCTGCGCTGGTGATGGCATCGATGACCGCGATGTCGTTGTTACTGCGCCGTGAAAGTGTCATTCATTAGCACCAATTCAACACTGTTCTTACGCCAAATCGACGACTTTAACAGCGCCAAAATTCAGGCCGGCGCGTTTGAACGCATGAACACGATACCGCTATTGCAAGCCCTCGTCCATCATTGCGCCGGACGGCAATTGCATGGTGTCAATGCCTTCATCCTGCAGCGCAATCGCGTCATCCACCGAAACCTGACCGCGAATACTGCGTAAATATTCCTCACCGTGATGCATGCGCCGCGCGGTTTCGGCAAACGCGGTGCCGACGTTTTCGGTGTTGGCCAGAACGAACTTTGTGAACTGACGCAGCATGTGTTGCTGCAGGCCTGGAATAGCTGTCGCAGCCGCCAATTCATCGGAGCTCAAAATATTGCCCGAACGTACCATTTGGTGCGCAGCGCTTGCTCCGCTTTGGGACAATTCTCTCGATTCGCTTGAGGTTAGGTTGGAACTGGCGCTGTGGTTAACATTTTGGCTGACACCTGCAGTGGATCCAAGGTTAATTCGGGGCGCCGATAGCAGTTTCACGATGTTAGTGTCACCGCAGACCGGGCATTCCACCAGTCTTCGTTCTAGTTGCGAATGAAAATCTTCGGACGAACGGAACCAGCCGTCGAAGGCATGTTTTTCATAACAACATAAACTAAAAACGATCATGAAATTTAACGAACCTCTA
>JAYVYF010000168.1:0-5452 GCA_043784585.1 Burkholderiales bacterium | reverse complement strand
TGCTCTATCGCAACTTCCAGCTCCTTAATGAACAAGCCTTTGCCACCGATCTGGGCTAGCGGCTTGTCAAGGATTTGATCGCCTTTGGTGGTCATGCCAATAATTTCCACCGCGCAGCCCGCGTACATGTCGCGCAGTTGAGCAGCTACCCACTCGCTTTGCACCATGGCAAGCGCACTTTCGCGAGAGGCAATTCGAATTAAAGTGGGTAATGGTGCGGGTGCGAAACTGGCAGATTTGGGCATGTCGGCAGCGGCAAAAAATAAGAGCCAAATACTAGCACGTCGCTTATGACAAACATTAATGTCCGCCTAAGTCTTCAGAGGCAAGCGGACTAAGGCGATTGAGTTGACCTGAATCAGGATTTGCTGCACTGCGGTAGAATGAAAACTTGTGTATCAGCGGGGCGTCATAGGTTTTATTGCCGTTTTGCAGTCATTGGTAGCTCCGCCGACGCACGACCACCGCGCCACCGTCGATTTCCTGATCTCCATTAAAGTGAACCATGGCACTAAATCCCGCCTATTTGTCGCCCGCTAAATTAGTCCGGAAAGGCGATGTGATCCCTTTCCCGCTGGCTAAAAATATTCCTGGCGACACCGATGATGCCGCCAACGAAAAAGGCAGCACGATTCGTTTGCGCGAAATCCCGTACAACTACACGTCGTTCTCGGATCGCGAAATCGTCATGCGACTATTGGGCGACGATGCCTGGCAAATTCTGCTGGATTTGCGTGGTGAGCGTAAAACCGGTCGCAGCGCCCGGATGCTTTATGAAGTGCTCGGCGATATTTGGGTGGTCGAGCGCAATCCGTATTTGCAGGATGATTTGCTCGATAACCCCAAGCGCCGGGCGATGTTGATTGAAGCCATGCGCCATCGGCTGCGCGATATTGAGCGGCGGCGCAGCCTCGACAACAACGACACTGCCCCGCTCGATACCAATTTTGAAACCCTAGCACTGGAGCGGTCTCGCAAGGTAATTGTGCTGCTCGAGCGCGCCAATCAGGCTGTCGATAAATTCGAAGCTGAATTTCGCGAAACCTGGGATTTTCGCAAAAAAGTCGAGCGCCGTTTAAGCAAAATCACCCGCCGCGACAACATTGCTTTCGACGGCCTGGCGCGCGTGTCGCATGTGACGGATGCGACCGATTGGCGGGTCGAATATCCGTTCGTGGTGCTCTACCCTGACACCGAGGCAGAATGCGCGCCGATGGTGGCCGCGTTGATCGAACTGGGGCTCACCATCATCCCGCGCGGGGGTGGCACCGGCTATACCGGCGGCGCGATTCCGCTGACCAAAAGTTCGGCGATTATCAACACCGAAAAACTTGACCAACTCGGCACCGTCGAACGCATCATGCTGCCCGGTCTGAATGAACCCGTGGCGACCATTCACTGCGGCGCCGGTGTCGTCACCCGCCGCGCAATGGAAGCCGCTGATGCCGCCGGATTGGTGTGGGCGTGCGACCCGACGAGCGCGGACGCCAGCTGCGTGGGTGGCAATGTGGCCATGAACGCAGGTGGAAAGAAAGCCGTGTTGTGGGGCACGGCACTGGATAATTTAGCGTCATGGAAAATGGTTGACACCAATGGTGACTGGATGGAGATCGAGCGACTTGAGCACAACCTCGGCAAGATCCACGATATCGCGATGGCAAAATTTCGTGTTCGCTATTTCGACCCAACTGGCAAAACGCTGAAGTCTGAAGCGCTGCTGGAAATCCCCGGTGCCGCATTCCGCAAAACCGGTCTGGGCAAGGATGTGACTGACAAATTTTTAAGCGGACTGCCTGGCATTCAGAAAGAAGGCTGCGACGGCATCATTACGTCGGCTCGATTTATTTTGCATCGCATGCCCAAGCACATTTGCACCGTGTGTCTGGAATTTTTTGGACAGGTCAAGGACGCGGTGCCGTCAATTGTCGAGATCAAGGATTATCTGGATACCAGCAACAAGGCACTCTTGGCGGGCCTTGAGCACTTGGACGAACGCTATTTAAAAGCGGTTGGCTACGCGACTAAATCACGGCGTAATCAGCGGCCAAAAATGGTGCTAATCGGCGATATTGTTTCCGATGACGAAAACGCCGTGATGGAGGCCGCGAGCCAGGTGGTGCGGCTGGCCAATGCTCGTCACGGTGAAGGCTTTGTGGCCGTCACGCCAGATGCGCGCAAGAAATTTTGGCTGGATCGTGCACGCACGGCAGCCATTGCGAAACACACTAACGCGTTCAAAATTAACGAAGATGTGGTGATTCCGCTGGATCGACTCGGCGATTATTCGGACGGTATCGAGCGATTAAATATCGAGCTATCAATCAAAAGCAAAATCCGCTTGCTGGATGCGCTGGATGCGTTGTTCAAAACCAATTTGCCGCTGCACGAAGATGATGAGAACATTTCTCGCGAGGAAATTTTTGGCTCACGTATTGAGCAGGTAACTGCACTGCTCACGAACATTCGCGCCCGCTGGGATTTCCTGTTGTGGAATCTGGATAAGCCGGTCGCCGATATGGTTGATGGGCTGATCGCGGTCGGCCTGACAGACGTGCAGATAAAGGCGATCTCGCCCACCACCACCGTGTTCAACTTACTTCAAACCTATGCGGTGCGGGTATCGTGGAAAATTGAATTGAAGCAACCGTTCGCGCAGATTTTTTCAGGTCGCGTATTTGAGCGCGTGATCGCCAAAATCGCCGAGACCCACAAACAGGTTTTGAAGGGTCGCGTATTTGTGGCGCTGCATATGCACGCCGGTGATGGCAATGTACACACCAACATTCCCGTCAATTCCGACGATTACAGCATGCTGCAAGAGGCCAACGCCGCGGTGGCGCGGATCATGGCATTTGCACGAGATTTAAACGGTGTGATTTCGGGCGAACATGGCATCGGCATCACCAAACTTGAGTTTTTAACGGCAGATGAAATCGCGCCGTTCGTAAATTACAAACAAAAGATCGATCCCGAAAGCCGCTTTAACAAAGGCAAATTATTGCCGGGCGGCGATTTAACGCGCGCTTACACGCCCTCGTTCTCGTTGCTGGGCGCAGAGTCCCTGATTCTGGAGCAGAGCGAGATCGGCCATATCGCCGACTCGATCAAGGATTGCCTGCGCTGCGGTAAATGCAAGCCAGTCTGCGCAACGCATGTGCCACGAGCGAACTTGCTCTATTCACCGCGCAATAAAATTCTCGGCACCTCACTTTTGATCGAAGCGTTTTTGTACGAAGAGCAAACACGGCGCGGCGTTTCACTGCGACATTTTGATGAATTCTCTGACGTGGCCGATCACTGCACCGTTTGTCATAAATGCGAAAACCCCTGTCCGGTTGATATTGATTTTGGCGATGTGTCGATGGCGATGCGCGATTTATTGCGCAAACAGGGCAAGAAGAAATTCAATCCCGGCACCACCGCCGCGATGTTTTATCTGAACGCCAAAGATCCGACTACGATCAAGCTTTATAAAACCGTAGTGATCGATTGGGGCTACAAACTACAGCGCTTTGCGCATTCTCTGGCGAAGAAAACGCTGCTATTGCGCAAGCAAATCAAAGCACCACCCGCCACCATTGGCAAGCCCGCGATCAAGGCGCAGGTGATTCATTTCATCAACAAGCCGATGCCCGGTGGCTTGCCGAAAAAAACCGCGCGCGCGCTGCTTGATATTGAAGACAACACGATTGTGCCGATCATTCGTGACCCGGTAAAAGCGAATGTCGATGCGGAGGCCGTGTTCTATTTCCCCGGCTGCGGCTCGGAGCGCTTGTTTGGGCAAGTTGGCTTGGCCACACAGGCAATGCTTTATCAGGTCGGCGTACAAACCGTATTGCCGCCCGGCTATTTGTGTTGCGGCTACCCGCAAACGGCATCCGGCGATGCAGCGAAAGGTGAGCAAATCACGACTGAGAATCGCGTGCTGTTTCATCGTGTCGCCAATACGCTTAATTACCTCGACATCAAAACCGTGGTGGTGAGCTGTGGTACGTGCATGGATCAATTGCAGAAATATGAATTCGAGAAAATTTTCCCTGGGTGCCGATTGCTTGACATTCACGAATTCCTGCTCGAAAAAGGCGTGAAGCTTGAAGGTGTGACGGGAACGCGCTACATGTATCACGACCCTTGCCATTCGCCGATGAAAACCTATCAGCCGATGAAAGTGGTGAACGAATTGATGGGGGTGGCGGTGACTGCGAACGAGCGCTGCTGCGGCGAATCGGGCACCTTGGCCGTGACGCGCCCCGATATCTCCACGCAGGTCCGGTTCCGTAAAGAAGAAGAAATGCGCAAAGGTGCCGATGCCTTGCGGGCCTTGCCGGTGGTTGCGAATGGCACATCGTCTACAACCGAGCCATTCAAAGGCGACATCAAAATTCTTACTTCTTGCCCATCGTGCCTGCAAGGTCTGTCACGTTTTGACAATGATTCCGGCACCACCGCCGATTACATCGTGGTCGAAATTGCAAAGCACATTTTGGGCAAAAACTGGATGGCGGATTATGTGGCGAAAGCCAACAACGGCGGCATTGAGCGGGTGTTGCTATAGCCATGAATCAGATTGAGTGCGAGCTGTGCGCGGCTGATGGCGGCGAGGTTTTACACCGCGATACTGAGTTGCGCATTGTCGCGATTGAGGGCGCTGATGGTGAAAATTATCGCGGATTTTGTCGTGTAATCTGGAATCAGCACGTAAAAGAAATGACCGATCTCGCTCCTTCAGACCGGTCAACGTTTATGAAAACGGTTTTCAAGCTGGAAGCCGTGCTACGTGGGCAGTTGAGCCCTGCAAAAATGAACATCGCCAGCTTGGGCAATATAACACCGCATCTGCACTGGCATGTCATTCCGCGCTTTGTCGGCGATGCCACTTTTCCGAAGCCGATCTGGGCGGCACCAGATGCCCGCGATCCCAACCAACAAGCTTGCGGACAGGCTAGCGCCCGTATTGGTACACTATCCCGAAATGGAAACCACGATCCATCCGATCTGACGTGGCGCGAAGCGGTTCGACAGGCCTTCAGCTCGGCGGAATAGCGTCAAACATTGAGCATTAAGAAAAAGTTGAAAATAATTTTTCAACACTACTTTTTAACATTAGTTTTTGCCATTGCAACATAACCTAAAAGTTGGTGCACTCCATTTGGCGCAGCAGTAAGGATATTGAGGAGCTTTACATGGCTACATACACGGCTACAAACCAATTCCCGCCGCCCAAATCGGCCTCGATGTTTTTTAGCGACGCGCGAACCTGCAAAGAATGGCTGAAGTCGATTCCAATGACCAATATTGCCCAGGCACTGCAGGGCATATTGGATTCATTGCGAATGATGAACCGCAGCAACGATTTCATTCCGCTTGAAAGACTCACCAGCATGGAATTGCTGCGCGAGACGGTCGCGTATCTGCTGGGTGAACAACGAGCACGATTTGTCGGCAAAACCAT
>JAYVYF010000167.1:0-3853 GCA_043784585.1 Burkholderiales bacterium | reverse complement strand
CGCCATATCGGGCCAATCATCCTTATCAAATCCCGGCGCATCGGCCAAACGTTCTTTGTTGATATCAAGCACAAAACGTTTGTTCACGGTGTCAAGCTTCAACGCGTCCCAAGGCACCGCGAACAGTTTTTCGCCAAACCCCAAAACACCGCCGTATGACAGCACGGCATAGCTGACTTTTCCGTTGTGGACATCAAGCATGATTTCCTTAACGTCGCCTAAATCTTCGTCCTGCTTGTTGTAAACGTCATTGCCCAGCAGGGTCTCAGCACCCATCAGTCTTGGCCCCGGGCCGCCTTCATGACCAGGCTTTTCGGTGGCATACATTCCGTACTGGTCATTTTCAAGATAGCTCATCAATATTTCCTCTCGCAGTGGTGTTTGTTGGTAATTCCGTAATGAACACGGCGTTGGACGTGAGTCGCTGCGTTGACGCCTATCGCGCCATTGACGCAACCCAACCAATTCAAGCTATTTACCATCAGGCGCGCCCATTGCGGGTACCAGAATATTAAACAGCTTGTTCGCACGTCCACGTCCGCAATTCAGGTCATCCAGCGTAGGACGATTCACAGACCCAAGATTTTTGAGCGGCATGCGCGATAGCGTTTTTAACGTTCCGCCCATAGCAAATCGCAATAGGGTGAAGGTCAAAAATTTTCGTGTCAGGAATGTCCTACCCCATTCGCCGCTAAACGCGGATATAAGATTTAGCAGGCAGAATTTATTCTCATCCCATCAACCCTGAATTACGAACCCAAGGAGATATTCATGGCGTCAATTTCACCCACCTTAGCTGACCGACTCGGACGATCTGAGCGCAGCTCTCCTGGCGGCTTCATTACGTCGACGAACACTGTTCAATCGACCGAGGCGAATGCGTCGGGTGTCTCATGGGCAGCGGTGCTTGCTGGTGCGGTGGTGGCCGCCGCGCTGTCGCTTGCCTTACTCGCGCTGGGAGCAGGCTTGGGACTGTCGGTAGTGTCGCCGTGGGCGGGCGATGGTGCCTCAGCATCGGCAGTCGGCACCGCAAGCATCGTCTATCTGATCGCGATGCAATTGGTGGCGGCAGCGATGGGCGGCTACCTTGCGGGCCGCTTGCGTACCAAGTGGGCCGGCGTACACAACGATGAAGTTTATTTTCGCGATACCGCGCATGGCTTTCTAGTGTGGGCCGTTGGCTTGGTGATCACCGCGTCGCTTCTGGCTTCTGCGGCCGCAGCAATAATTGGCGGCGTCTCAAAAGCCGGTGTTACGGGCGCAACCATGGCAGCCGCCGGTGGTACAGCATCGATGACGGCTGGAGCCACCAAGACTTCAGAAGGATCTGAGTTCAACCCATTAAGTGGATTGAGCGCTTATTGGGTGGACGGTTTGTTTCGTGGCAATGCGTCGAGCAACGCTGCGCCAAGTAGCCTGGCTGCCGGGGCCGCTCCCAACGATTCGAATAACGCCGCCAACCGAATTGAAGCCGCACGGATTGTAGCCAACGGTGTGACCGACATGCCTGCTGCCGACAAAACCTATCTGACGCAGCTCATTGCTTCAAAAACCGGCATAGCCCCGGCCGAGGCGGAAAAGCGCATTTCTGATTTGCAGGCGCAAATCAAAGCGAAAGAACTGGCCGCGCGTGAGGCCGCTGATGTGGCGCGCAAAGCTGCCGCGAAATTGGCACTGTGGATGTTTTTGGGATTGCTGATGGGTGCTTTCTGTGCGTCATTTGCTGCCACCATTGGCGGGCGCCAACGCGACAAGGTTGTTGGTTAATTGGTTGCCGGCTAGTGGTTATTGCATGAGCGACATTGGGTGATGTTTATAGCGTGATGTTTATAACGTGATGCTCACAGCTTGATCGTTGCCGCTTGATTCTTAATTTTTAAAGGAGACTTACATGCGATCCATATTACTTTTGTTGTTGGGAATTCCGATTCCTATCGTCATTCTTATCGCGCTTTTCGTCCGATAGATGATTCACGTTGCCCCTTTGCGTCATCGGATGAATCATGCCCAAACTGAAACCTTCTTCGTCTAAATTAACACCGACGCGGACAACCGCATCAAGGTCACCGTCCAAAGTGCCAGCGGAACGAGATTCATCGCGCCAGCATAGCGGCGCTGCACCAGATTTGCGAGATCGCGTGGCGACTCAAAAGGCCGACGCTCAGGCGATGGCAGCGGCAATGCCCAGCAACCAGTTAAAACCACTCGACTACGGCTTGAAGTCAGGCCATTTGCCGCGAGAAGGTGAGCATGTTCCGCCGCCGCACGCGATGGACACCGCGAGCACTGTGACTGAAGATACGGTATCGGACAAAGTGGGCACAGGCATTCCACCCGCTGGAAATAACCCCGCGAATGTCGCGCTAGATCGAGTATGCGTGGATTCAGGTGGCCAATCGCTCACCACCAATATGGGCATTAGCATCAGCGACAACCAAAATTCACTCAAAGCCGGTTTACGCGGCCCGACCTTGCTTGAGGATTTTGTCCTGCCCGAAAAAATTACCCATTTCGACCACGAGCGAATTCCGGAGCGAATCGTGCATGCGCGTGGCTCTGGCGCGCATGGCTATTTTGAATCGTATGCGGCGCTGGAAAATCTGACCAAGGCCAGCCCATTTTCTGCGGCAGGTAAACGAACGCCCGTGTTTGTTCGATTTTCAACGGTTGCCGGTGAGCGCGGATCGCGCGATGTGCGCGGCTTTGCGGTCAAGTTTTATACCGATGCCGGTAACTGGGACGTCTTGGGAAACAACATGCCCATATTTTTTATACAGGACGCCCTGAAATTTCCAGATCTGATCCATGCCGTAAAGCCCGAACCGAATAATCAAATCCCGCAGGCCGCTTCAGCGCACGACACGTTTTGGGATTTCGTATCGCTGATGCCTGAGTCCAGTCACATGTTGTTATGGCTCATGTCGGATTGCGCGATCCCGCGCAGCCTACGCATGATGCAGGGCTTCGGCGTCCACACCTTTCGCTTGATAAATGAAGCTGGCGAATCTGTGTTCTGCAAATTTCATTGGAATCCGGTGGCAGGCACCCATTCAGTAACATGGGATGAAGCCGTTAAAATCAACGGTGCCGATGCGGATTTTCATCGCCGCGATTTGTGGGACGCGATTGAGTCTGGGGCATTTCCCGAATGGGAATTAGGCGTGCAGATATTCACCGAGCAGCAAACCGACAAATTCAGTTTTGATGTGTTGGATGCGACCAAGCTGGTGCCGGAGGAATTGGTGCCCGTGCAAGCTATTGGCCGCATGGTGTTAAATCGCAACCCGGACAATTTTTTCGCCGAAACCGAGCAGATCGCATTTGGCACCGCCAACGTCATTCCTAGTATTGATTTCAGCAATGACCCGTTGTTGCAAGGCCGCCATCATTCATATCTTGATACCCAGCTAAGCCGCCTTGCTGGGCCCAACTTTCATGAGCTACCGATCAATGCGTCTCTCGCCGCAGTACATAACAATCGGCGCGATGGTATTCATCGCCAATCCATCCCGCGCGGTCGCGTCGCCTATGAGCCAAATTCGCTCGGTGGCGGCTGCCCGTTCCAAGCAGGGATGCGCGGTTTTGTGAGTTTCCCGGCGCCCGTCTTTGAGGACAAAGTGCGCGGCAAAACCGAGAAATTTGCAGATCATTTTTCGCAAGCCACGTTGTTTTGGAATAGCCAGACAGCGGTCGAGAAAAACCACATCATCAGCGCGTTCCGTTTCGAACTGACAAAGGCACAGGTGCCAGCGATCCGCGAACGCGCTGTCTCGATGCTGGCAAACGTGGCACCGGATTTGGCGCAAGGTGTTGCTGATGGGCTGGGGGTTGCCGTGCCGAAGCCACAGCTGCG
>JAYVYF010000166.1:0-3320 GCA_043784585.1 Burkholderiales bacterium | reverse complement strand
GCTTCTGCGGCTTTGTCCGAGCAGCCGACTACAAATGCTGCACCAGCGAGGGGGACAATTTTAATAAATTGACGGCGTGTGGTCATGGCGATTCCTTGGTTATGAGATTGCCTTGCGGACAAGTAAGGCTCAAGCGGGTTGCAGAAGCTGCGGATAATGTTTGACTAAATTGTTGCTTATGAATATGTGTTGCTTGTGGAGACGTGTTGCTTGTTGTGATGAATTTTGCCAACGAATGAAAATTTATTTAACATTAAAACGGCGCTAGATTATCATTTGTCTAAGCGCAGCGCCAGACTTTAACCACGTAACATGCTGGAAATAAAACAGTTGTAACACACGGATTGGCGGGCGTTTTGGCCGTTTTTTGGTTGACCATGTCTGTCTCTGCTTGTGATGCGTAGGATAAAAACACAAACTAATGGAAGATGTTCAAAATTTGGCATGACGCCGTTTCTCGCTTAGACTTCGAGGTGATGGCAATTGATTGACAAAGTGATTTGTAAAGCTCGTTATGAGGCATCAATATGGTGATGAGTTGAAGAAAATGATGATCTGCATTGAGCCCAATGAACAACGGCAATGAAGGCTGATGGATAACCTGCAATAAGGCGCAACAAGCAGAAATGTAATCCAAGCACTATTGATTGATCAACGATTCACACACAACACACAGCACATAATGGATCCGACTTCTGACTTTTTACCAGCAAGAGAAGGTGCGGTGCTCGACGTTTCCAAAGTCCAGCAGGATGCGGGAACGCGGCGCTTGCGCGACCGTTACATCGCCACCCGTTTTGCCCAATTTTCGGAGCCCGACATAGCGTTGCGCCATACCAGCGAAATCCTGCGCTGGGCGCGGCAGCTGTTGGACGATGATCAGGCGCGGCTCGCGACTGAGCTGTTATATCTTGCGCTTGAAGAAAACCCGCAGCAACGGCGTGTTTGGTTGTTCTTGATAGAGCTGGCTTTTCTGGGTGAAGATGTGACGCAGTTCAACGAGCTCGCCGATGGTTTCAAGGCGCGTTTTATGATGACTGACGATCTGGATAGGCCAGATTCGCTGGAGGAAGAAAAAGAGGTAGTTGAAAATAATAAAATTATTGACGTGATGGGAATAGAGCTGGCACCCAACGATCCACGTTACGCAAACGCAGGCGAGCCCGTCATGTTGCCTAACTGGAGTACGCCGGATGGCGCTGACCGCAATGAAATCGGTCAGCAAAAATTACACGCGTCCCTGTTGGATGCGATGGAGTTTCACGCCGTATTGCATACAATTCAGGCGCCCACGCCGTGAACTTATTTAGCGCCAAATTATGGAACTGATACCGTCAGACTCGAAACAAGCCGGGCTGCAAATGACCAAGAGCCATCGTGGTTTAAGCGATAAACACTTTGCGCTGGAGCGCGAGATGGATAAGCGCCAGACGCTCGAATGTGTCGCGATTCTGGCGAAAGCTTTGCGTGATTTTGAGGAGTTTTCGCGGTCAGATCGCGACCGCTCGTTGCAGGGCGGACTTACCCAGACGGATGGCGATCGTGCAGTGTGTGCCTGGATCACAGAGCGTTACGAAAATATGGCGCGAATCGCCCGCGAAATCGTGCCTGCCGGTCTGACAGAGACAACCGCTGGGCGCCACCTACGCGCGCCAGCCTGGGCATTGGCGATATTATTGGCGGGGCATGCCAGCAAATGGCGCAAAATCTCAGGTCAACGTCCGGATAGCGCAACGCCGGGGCGATTGCATCAATTGTTCCGCTCGGCTCGTGACGCCAAAATTGAGGGGACGGTACAAAACGTCACCATTGAGCGGCGCTTTATCGAGACCACCGTTGAAGCGCTTTATGTAAGAGCGCTGCTGCTGGAACGTTTTGCCAGCGGCAACCTAACGCCGCGCCGCCTGGAAATTCTCGATACTTGGCTAGTCGCTTGGATGGGTGCGTTGTGGCTGACAACCGAGCCAGCCGATGGCGGCGCCACGCTTTGTGTTGACACCCAAAATCCAACGCGAGGATTGACGCGACCTGCAGCAGGCGAGGCGGCAGATTTCTATCTTGCCTTGCGCCCGCTACGCCGTCAGCTTGAACGTGCGGTGGAGTATTTTCATCAGGGCATTATTTTTCCCGGTTGGGGGATCGCGATGTCTTTTCGGATGGAGGAGCACATCGCGGTCATCGACTTTGTAGAGCGCGAGCTCAACATGATTGAACACGCGACCGCACTCAAGAGCAAGCGTTTTCCGATTGCGCAGAAATCGCGTGTGAGTGTTTTTTTTGGCTTCAGTGAAATCTTTGATCGCGCCTTGTTCAAGCAATCCACGGTGACCACGAGCGCTGGTCTGAATTCGGCCAGCTCAAATTCGGCGTCGGTGAGCGGATCGCGCACGGGCGCCTATTTCGCGCCAGCAGCGTTAAGGTTCGCAGCACTCGCCGAAGCTGATGGTGGTCTGACGAATGAGTTCGTGCGCAGCCCGGTACAACTGCTCGACATCAGCGAGGCCGGTATGGGGCTGGAGATGAGCAGCGATGACGCCGCCAAAGTAGAAGTTGATGAATTGGTCGCGGTTCGCGTTGATGACGGCCGACCGTGGGTGCTCGGCATTGTGGTGCGGAAAGTCAATCAGCGGAATGATTTTTCAACCACGGTGGGGATCAAAGTCCTGACCAAAGTGCCGATGCGGGCGGCGCTCGAGCTGGTTACTGATCGTCCCGTCAGGCAGACCGCAAACGGAATATTTGTGGCGGGTTCAGCGGCCCATGGTTTTGCAGATTCGATTATCGTCAGCGATGCCACCTACCGTGCTCGCCCGGTTGTTGCGGTCACCATCGCGTCAGGGCATTTTCATATTCGCCTCGGACGTGTTCGCTACCAGGGCCCGGGCTGGAAAATGGCTGCCGCGAACGTGTTGGAAGCGCGCTGACCTAATGCGTGCTGGCATGACAGTTTGTCGGATTTAAAAGGAATCGGCAGCAAAATGTCGGTCGCACTGAATCAAATTTATTCTTTCCGTCGATCCGCGCTCACGCCGCTTGGCAGCCCGCCGCGTGAGCATACTCAGGTCGGCCAATTCATCATCTTGTCGATGCTGTTGCATGTGCTGTTTATTGTTTTGTTTGGCGATTCAACCGGTGGGGGACCCAGCAGAGCATCGCAGTTATTAGGCGGATTTAGCGCCTCGCTGCAGGCGCGGGGCACCAGCAATATGGCCGCACCGCCGTCATTCAACAGCACAAGCGTTGATGCTGCAGATTCGCAGCAATCTCAATCTCAATCTCAATCTCAATCTCAATCTCAATCTCAATCTCAATCTCAATCT
>JAYVYF010000165.1:0-2746 GCA_043784585.1 Burkholderiales bacterium | reverse complement strand
GCTCGGGCATTCATGCCCAGCCCTAAACCGTCGCATAAACCAGCGGCAATCGCCATGACGTTTTTGAGCGCACCGCCCAGCTCCACGCCGATTAAATCGGCATTGGAATAGACCCGCAAATTGCCGCCGTTTAATTGGTTTGCGATGTTTTGAGCAAAGTCGAAATCGTTGCAGGCTAGCGTGAGCGCAGTGGGCAGGCCGCGCGCAACTTCGAGAGCGAAGCTTGGGCCAGAAAGTGCACCGTAGCTCGTGCGGCCGCCAATAATTTCACCGACCGTTTCGTGCGACAGTTTTGCTGTTTCTAGATCAAAACCTTTGCACGCCCAGATAACGGGCAAGTCTGGATTTGACGCGTGAACGAGTGTCGCGGTGCCGCGAAGTCCGGCGGTGGAGGTGGCAATCAAGGCAATGTCGGCTAAGCGCAAGGCTGTCGCGAAATCGGCTTCAATTACAAGTTCGGCAGGCAGTGAAATGCCGGGTAGATAACGCCTATTGTCGCGGCTCGTGGCGAGGGCCGCAATTTGTGCGGCATCGCGGCTCCAGAGCGTGACGTGATGTTTACCGGAAAATGCAATGGCGAGTGCGGTGCCCCATGCGCCTGCGCCGAGGACGGCGATTTTTAATGCCATTGCTAGTCACCCCAGACTTGGGATTTACTTACATAGCCGGTTTGTCCATCGCGGTGTCGCACCGGCAGCCAGCCATTGACGGCAGGCCCGGTCGCGTCCAGCACCACGAGTCGAACAGCATCAAAAACAACCGCAGCATTCGGGTTCGGCATCACGCGAATTTCGGCGCTGTTGGCAGATACCTGCACCGTGCGATTGGTGCCCAGCGAAGCGCTTTCAACCCAGCCGACGGTATTGTCCGCGTCGCGAATTTTTATCCATTTATCGAGTTTGACCAACACTTTGACCGGATGCTGCCGGGACAGAATAAATATCTTCTGCGCTTTTGCTGAAGGTGCATCGTAAATAATAGCGGGCTTGTCACCGATAGCTGCGTAGAGCGCGCCAATAGTGGGCGCCGTTCCAGGCAGTGCTGCCGCCGGTGTCGCAAAAAGCGCTTGCGCGTGAGCCACGTTAAGCAAAATTGAAAAACAAAACGCCGCACACAGTGTGGCGGCGTTTGTCGAGACTGCGTTCATAAATGTCGCGTGCGGTGTTTAGTGCGTTAATACGGGTGCCGGAGTCGCCGACTGCTCTGCTTCTTGAGCCTTTTGTGCCTGAAAAAGCGCTTCAAAGTTGACTGGGTTCAGCAGCACTGGCGGGAAACCCGCGCGCACAATGGCGTCCGAGATAGTTTCGCGTGCATAGGGATACAAAATATTCGGGTTGCCAATGGCCAAAATTGGCTCAAGGTCTTGGTTGGGGACATTGCGAATTGCGAAAATACCAGCCTGGCAGCATTCCACCAAGAACATTGTTTTTTCGCCGACTTTGGCAGTTACCGTGAGTGTTAATTCGGTTTGATAAATACCGTCATCTACACTTTTCGAGACATGA
Organism: Burkholderiales bacterium; assembly: GCA_043784585.1. Taxonomy (GTDB): domain Bacteria; phylum Pseudomonadota; class Gammaproteobacteria; order Burkholderiales; family Usitatibacteraceae; genus UKL13-2. The sequence goes on along the minus strand of JAYVYF010000165.1, from coordinate 1,241 downwards.
TGAAGTTGCACATCAACGTTTGGTGACTCGCGCTCCAGAAAAATTTGTGGCGCGTTCGGTACTTCCAGTGAAAGATCTTTAACGTAAATCTTTTCGATGGAATAGACTGGCTGGTTGTCGGCGGCGGCGGGAATCGCGGATAGCGTTGCGTCGGTCATGCTGTTTCCTTGGGTTAGTTACAACTATTAAATAAATAAATCTTCGAGCCGATTGCAGCATCAAGCGGCCAGCAACGGCACCAGTTCGCCGGCTCTGTCGAGCGCGGAAAGCTCATCAAAGCCACCCACGTGTCGATCGCCAATGTAGATCTGCGGGACGGTGCGGCGCTGCGTTTTTTCCATCATTTCGTCGCGTTTTGCAGGATCAAGATCGATACGAATTTTATCGATCTCTGTCACGCCTTTGGCTTTCAGCAGGCGCTCGGCCATCTGGCAGTAAGGGCAAACGCCGGTGGAATACATGGTAATTTTAGGCATGATGATCTGGCTTATTTTTCGGTCGGTAAACTCGCAGATTGCCAGGCGCTGAAGCCGCCCTGCAACTGATAAACCTCGGAAAAACCCAGCGCTTTCAGGGCGCGGGCGGCGGCACCCGCTTTGTTAGTATTGCCGCTGGTAACGATCACGGGTTTATCTTTGAATTTTGCAATTTCGTCGACGCGTTTGTCGATTTCGGATAATGGAATATTTTTCGACTTCGGAATTCGCCCGCCGTTAAATTCACCGCCGTCGCGAATATCTAGCACCAGCGCAGTGCCCGTATTCATCAGGCGTGTGGCTTCCAGTGTGCCAATTTCTTTATTGTTGCCCAGCAGCTTGGAGATGCTCGGCCAAGCCAGCATCGCGCCGCTGGCCACAAACAGGGCGGCCATCATAATATTTTGTGTCAAAAATTCAGTCATGTTTTTTCAAATGGGTGAAGTGCAAAATAGTGTAATTCGTGGTCGCTCTGACTCGGTTGTGGCCTAGCGCCGAGCAAGTATTGATTGGATCAGCTGGACGATGGTTTAAGCGACGTTACGAGAATCTGACATTTTACCGAGAAATCGCCCGCATTGCCCCAACTTTCATGATTCAAAGCCAAGTTCCGTGTTTCCTTATGGCCAATGAGTAGTAAATGCGGCTAAAGTGAAGCAATCTCAAGTGCCTTGAGCGCTTAACGGACGCGGTTCGTGTACCAGGTTTTTCTACCTGTCACTATGTTAAGTTGTGCTTGGTTTTCCCGCGCTTCCCTGTGTTTTC
>JAYVYF010000164.1:0-2369 GCA_043784585.1 Burkholderiales bacterium | reverse complement strand
TAACAGGGTCGTCGCCCCAGGGTGTGAGGCGGAACTCATGTGCGTTTTCGCCCCACGTGTAGGCGGAGCCTGCTTCGGAAATAACGGAGCCGAATTGTGCGTTTGCGATGACGTTTGACCACGGTGCAGGTGTGGATTGACCTGATTTTCCCGTTTCGTCGACGGATGTAGAAATGACATATTCCCGACCATCCGGGCTAAAACCGCCGAAACCATTGAAAAGTAATAAATTGCGGTTTTTAAGTTCTGCTGCATGTCTGGCATGCGCCGTGTCTGAACTGCCGGTGGTGTTCGGGTTCACAGAGCTATCGCGTTTCAAGGGTAATGCTGGAAACGCAGGCTGGGTTAACATCAAGCGCGACGGATACAAGTCGCGCTGCTCCCTTGCTCCGTCTCGGCTGTTGTCTCTAGTACTATCCCTAGTGTTGTCTTTAGTCCTGTCTTTGGATTGTTCTTTTATTTTTTCATTCGCACTGCGACGGTTGATCTGCTCGGCCAAGGTGCCGCGCTTATCGGCGATGATGATCCGCGCCACGGTTTGGAACAGGATGCGATCTTCTGCAGAAATCTGCTCTGCAGCTCGCACAAAAATCCCGCCTGGACGATCCGTAAGGTTAGCTTCAATGCCAGCGGCAATCATGCCCATGATCTGCTCGTGCAGTAGCTGTCGGTATCCCGCGTTGTCCTCGTTCCAGACAACCAAATCTACGGCCAAGCCTTTGAGACGCCAGTAGGCGTGCGCCTGCACGAGCTGCCGCACCAGTTCGATATTGGCCATATCGCTGATCTGCAACAACACAATCGGCAGATCACCAGAAATTGAATAACCCCACAGGCCCGACTGTCCCCGCCGATTGCGAATGAGTACGCCAGCATCCGCACGCAGCCCTGGATTGGCATAAATGATCGAACCCGCCATACGTCCGTAGAGCTGTGCATCGGATTCGGTTGCGTTAATTTGCCTCAGATTTACCCAGCTATGCGTCCAGGCCAGATCAAATACACGGTCAGCCAGATGACGGTCCCGATATTTTCCTGCAAGTCCCATGGCCACTTCTCGTGTATCAGCAGCGCCTGACACGATATCAATCGTCGCCGTTTGTTCGGCTTCAATCATGATCCGATAGCGGATAGCCACCACCGGGTCAAGCACGGATCCCTGGCTGCCCGATAGTGCACCGGGTGCCAACATCGCCTGCGGCGAATCGATGCTGCGCGAGCGACCAATAAAACGCATACGATCGGTTTCATACGACACCTCAAGCACCTTGGCATCATGTACCGCCATGAGATGCAGCATCCACGGCACTTGTTCACCCATTGCACGAGGTCGACGCGTGCAAAGAATGGCCTGGCTGTCCGGAAGAATTTCCGTCTGCACAAACAGATTGCTGAATGCGGGATGCAGCGCATCTGCCGCTGCCGAAGCGAGCACCACCTCGGCGTAGCTGGTGATCTCAATGGTTCGACGAGTGCGTGCGCGATTGGTGATGTGAGTGCGGCGCAGCTCGATATCATCTTCCGGCGAAACGACGATTTCAGTATGCGTTTCGATGTCGTTATCGCGGCGTCTGAATTCCGCGCGACCCTCAGAAAAAATCGCCTCATAAGTGTCAGCGGCTTTGAGGGTTGGCTGGTGTGCGGTAGACCAGTATTGACCTGTAGCAACATCCTGGATGTAGCAGAAAGCGCCCCAATTATCGCGGGTACCGTCCTCGCGCCAACGACTCACATCAAAATCTTTCCAACGGCTGTAACCACTCCCTGCGTTAGTGATCATGACGTGATATCGACCGTTCGATAACAATTGCACTTCGGGGTTGAGAGTGTCGGCGCTGCGCAATATTCGCATCGGCATTACCGGGCCAATCGCGGCGGCGCGAACATCCGCTAGTTCTGGAGCATGAACGTGCAATGAAGTCGCGTTGGGAATGCGCTCTTGCAGCAGTAGGGTTGTTGCTTGAAACTGCGGATCGGATGTAAAGCGCTTTTGCATCGGCTGATCGAGCAACAGATAGACCAATGACAGCAGGCTCATACCTTCGTGGTGGGCCATGAATGATCGAACTACCGCATGAGTTTGTCCCCGTGGCAGCCGTGATGGCGTATAGTCCACCGCCTCATACATACCGTATTCGCCTACGAACCCGTCCTTGGCCAGCCGCTGGAGATTATGGCAGGCTGCTTCGGGCATCACCATCAGCGCAAGTGCTGATGCATAGGGCGCGATCACCAAATCGTCTGATAAGCCACGTTTAAGGCCCAGCCCCGGTACGCCAAACGCGCGATATTGATAATTCAGCGTGGCATCAACCGTGTTGTAACCTGATTCTGAAATACCCCACGGCACACCGCGCATATTTCCGTAG
>JAYVYF010000163.1:0-3026 GCA_043784585.1 Burkholderiales bacterium | reverse complement strand
GCTGCCAGCAGCACCAAACTGACCGTGCCCACCAACCCAAGTGCAAATCGAGAGATGCGGTTAGTTCCATTTCTGGCTAGCGAGCTTTTTTTCATTTTTGTCATCTTGTTTTTAAGCTGCGCTTATTTGAATTCGAACACATCAGCGAAAACGAGCGTGGCTTTAAAGTCGCCCTGCTCCAGCCATTTTTTTGCGGCGCTATCGTCGTTTAATGTTACCTTCCAGAACGCCAATGTGGATGCTTTTACGCCAGCTTGAATCTGCCGGTCCCGATTGGTTTCAGGGCGCCGCGTGATGGGGTGACCGCCGAATACCATGTGATCACCGTCGACAAATGACAGCAAATATTTATGACCTGAGTTTCCGCCCGTCATTGTTTGATAAGGCAGCCATCGATCTTCCAGCTTGGTGCCATCATCCAGAATGCTGCCATCGTTACTGCCGGTAATGCTAAACACCGGCAGGCTGATGCTGCCATATTGTTTGTCCAACGCCATCTTGCTGCGCGCGTTTGGGCTGAACGCAATCGCTGCAGTAATCCGATCATCCCGACCAAACATATTGGGCAGTAGCGGATTGGTTTGACCAATCACGGCGAACGTCGTCTGCCCGCCAAATGAATGCCCGGACATACCGATGTGACCGAGATCCACGTTCGTGAATGGCGCGCGCCCGGCGTGTTGCTGGCGAGTGATTTCATCGAGCATCCACTTGATATCGGCCGTGCGCGCTGTTGCATTCTCAAGCGACATGGCGCGTTTCATGTTCGGGATTATCTCGCGAAGTTTAAAACCCTTCCAAAGCGTCTCGTCACTGCCGACGTGCTGCGCATGAACTGCTATAAAACCGTGGCTCGCCCAATGCCGACCCCACATCACGCCCCCTTCTCGCGAGCCTCCTAGGCCGTGCGAAAAGACGATCAAAGGAAAGGTCTTTTTTGCACTTGATTCTGCGCTAGGAAATTCCACGCGTATTGGAATATCGCGATTTTGCGATTCATCACGCCACGCCAAGTCTAGTGTTTGAACCACAAATGGCCCGGCAACGCCGTAGATGCTGGGCTTTGTAATTTCAGCATTGGTATGTTCTGCCGCGTGTGCAATGTTTTGCGATATAAAAAAAGCCAGCGCGCAGGATGTCATCACCACCAATGCATAGCGCCATAAAACAGGAAATGCTTTTTCCATATCTGCGTTTTTTATTCAAAAATAAAGCGGTGAGCCTGAGTCGGGATACTGAATTGACACAGGGGTAGCACGCGGCATGACCTGGGTCGTCAGCAAGCCTAACGAGCGTGGCGGGCGTGATGGGCAGCGCGTAATTCATCCTTACTCAAAAAACCGTCGCCGTTGGTATCGATGCGATCAAAATTCTGCGCCAGCTTTGGGTGAGCTGCGGCCTCCGCGCGGCTGATTCTGCCATCGCCGTCAGTATCGATTTTTGAAATGCGACGCGCTCTCATTTTTTCTCTTGCGGCTTTCATTTCATCTTTCGACAGTACGCCGTCGTTGTTCGTATCGAGCTTGTCGAACATCTTTGCCAACATCGGTCTGGCTGCCGCCTCATCACGACTGATCGATCCATCGCCGTTTTTATCAAGCGCGGCGAAACCGTGGCCTTTTGTGGGCGCAGATGGCGCGCCTAAAGCGGTCGAGGTGCTCGGCATAGTCAACGTTGAAGGATTGGTCTGGGCCAATACATTGATTGTCGCGGTCATGCCCAACACGGTTAAGATGCTGAAACCAAGTTTTGAAAATTTCATTGTGCGCTCCATAAGTAGTAGATCGAATAGTAGTAGATCGAATAGCAGCAGCTAATGGCAATAATGCTTTGCTTTGCTTTGCTTTGCTTTGCTTTGCTGTGACGTTATTGTGACTTCGGGGCAACCTATCGTTATGCGTTTTCGTGACGTGCATTTATTTACCTGTCTATCCGTTGTTTTTCCTTTGCTGCGTGCTCACTTTTCTACGACACAAAAATTTTTTGAAATCTGGAAAGACCAAGATACGATACCCAGATAAACGAAGCAAAGGAACTTCGGTTACAGGAGCACCGTAACGCGGTGTAACCAAACCATCTGATAACGGCACTTTCATAACATTTACTTACAACTGATAACCGCATACGCGCCTTAGCCATCAACAATTTACATAACATTCAACCTATGACTAATAACACTTATCCCCGCCATCGCATTCTTGTGGTTGATGATGACTTACGGCTTCGCGATTTGCTGAAGCGCTACCTGACCGAGCAGGGTTTTGCGGCCGATACGGTGCCCGATGGCTCCGCGATGGATCGCGCCTTCACCCGCAATCGCTATGATTTGGTGGTGCTGGATGTGATGCTACCGGCTGAAGATGGCTTCACGGTTTGTCGGCGGCTGCGTGGTTCGGCCGCAGCGGAATCTAATATTCCGATCATCATGCTTACCGCAAAGGGCGACGACGTAGATCGTATTATTGGCCTCGAAATGGGTGCAGATGACTATATAGCCAAGCCATTTAATCCACGCGAGTTGGTGGCCAGGATTAACGCCGTGCTGCGCCGCCAAGCGCCGCTAGCGGCGCCCGGCGCGCCGAGCGATGCGGATGAAATTATTGAATTCGGAGCGTTCACATTAAACCTCGGTACGCGCGAACTCACCAGGGTGATTGAAGGCAAGCGTGAGGCGCTGGGAATGACAACCGGAGAATTTGGTTTATTGAAAGTCTTGGTTCAGCACGCGCGTGCGCCGCTGTCGCGCGACAAGCTCACCGAATTGGCGCGTGGCCGCGAACACGACACTTTTGATCGCGCGATTGACGTCCAGATTTCGCGGCTGCGCCGACTGCTGGGTGAAGATCCCAGCAACCCGCGCTATATTCAAACGGTCTGGGGTCTGGGCTATGTGTTTGTACCAGATGGAAAAAAACACGCTTAATGTCGTTCGTTCCTAAACTGTCACTGATTCCAAAATCATTGCTGGCGCGGATTGTGTTGGTCATCATGGTGTCGCTTATTGCGAGCCAAATTGTGTCGGTGGC
>JAYVYF010000162.1:0-7529 GCA_043784585.1 Burkholderiales bacterium | reverse complement strand
GGCACATGAACCCCGATCCCATCAAGCCTAAGAAAACGCTCACCGAAATCATACGCGGAGCACGGCGCTGGGTGATTTTGGCGATGCTGCTGTCACTGCATGCGGCCTTGGTGTCGCCCCTCGGCAGCGAGTTCGAGCGCGCCTGGTTGCTGGTGCATTTCGGTTTATTTTTGCTGTGGCAGCCATTCGTCAGCACCAACCAGGAGCTGAATATTCTCGCCATCGTTTTGCTCGTTGGCATTACGGCCGTGGTGCTGAATGGGCCTGCGCCGTGGATGCTGGTGGCATGGCTGGCGATCCTGATAGGCATTATGGGTGGTAAGGTTTTTACGCAACAGGCCGCGCGTCAGGGCCGGTTTTATGTGGCCGCTGTGTTCTATCTTTTTGCCATACTTTTAATTTGGGCGGTTCCCTTATTCTTGCTGGGCATCTCAGTTTTTCCGATGGGCCTGCAAACGACCGTCATCTTTTTTCTGCCGATGGTTTTAATCTCGATGGTATTTCTACCCTATCGTGCAGAAGATGAAACCAATGCGCAGGTGTTCGATTTTTTCTATAGCCTGCTCATTTTTCAATTGGTCGTGGTGCTGGTACTGGGCAGCATTAGCGCGATGCGAGTCACCGACAACCAATATTTTCAAGCGGTCGTGCTGACCGTGCTGGCGTTTGCGATGGGCCTGTTTATTCTGGGCGTGCTGTGGGGGCCACGCGCAGGCTTCGGTGGGTTGCGCACTTATTTTTCGCGCTACCTGATGAGCGTCGGCATGCCGTTTGAACTGTGGATGCGGCGCATTGCCGAGCTTTCTGAAACCGACATGAGCTCCGCCCGATTTTTGCAAGACGCGATGAATGAAGTTGCCACCATGCCTTGGCTGATCGGTGCCGATTGGAAATCACCTGATGGCGCAGATGGTTTTGGTGGCGATAACAAACTAAAAATCCACGCCACCCGTTTTTGTATTCATCGGCTCGACATAACCTTCTATAGTGAAAGCCGCCTGTCACCGGCCATGGTCTTGCATCTGCGCCTGCTCGCCCAAGTGGTTGGCGAATTCTACGAAGGCAAACGTCGCGAGCAAACACTCAAACAAAACACTTATATTCAAGCCGTTCACGAAACCGGCGCGCGCCTGACGCACGACATTAAAAATTTATTACAGTCGCTCTATGCGCTCGCATCGGCAGGTTCAGCTGAAGCGCAAAAACCGCGTCCGGAAATTGACCGCCGCCCACCGTCACCATACGAGGCATTACTGGGCCGTCAATTGCCGCAGCTCACCAAACGCCTGCAAACTACTCTCGATAAATTGCAAAACCCCGCCGTCAATACCCAAGGGCTCACCATGCAAGCAAGCGAGTGGTGGGCAGAGGCGATGGTGCGTCACGTTGACACAGGCGTGCAATTTACGGCGACCGGCGAGATGAACGAGCTGATTCCTGCTGCGCTTTTCGACACTGTGCTGGAAAATTGTTTAGAAAACGCTCGCCAGAAAAAACAGCGGGAGCCAGAAATTCAAATCAACGTCGACTACTGCAGCAGCCCTGAACCCACCCTCGCGATTACTGACACTGGCAGCGCCATCACCGCCTCCGCAAAGGCAGATTTATTTCGTGTGCCGATAGTGGACTCATCCTCCGGAGGGTTAGGTATTGGCCTCTTCCAAGCCGCGAAACAAGCCGAGCAGGAAGGCTATGTTTTGCGGGTCGCGGGCAATGAAACGGGGATGGTGCGCTTGGTTCTTGAGGGAGATGGCGCGGCAGCGTGAAGTGACGCGGTTAGGGGAGTTTGCCGGCTTGAAGCATGCGATCAAAAAGCACACTGAGTGAAATCCAAGTCACGATATCGTCAAACTCACCGGCAGCTGAGCCTGATAGTGTTGGGTTGTGCGATACAAATACAAAATCCTGATTCACGTTATGCAATTCGTCAGCGCCCGTACCTCCTGTTGCCGCGTTCGCACCCAATGAAAAAATGACGGCTGGAGATTTATCGGTGAGTTTAATCGCGGTGCCGCATGCGTTGCTTGACGCTGCGCTGGAGCTGGTCGGCAGTGTTCCGGTTGGAGCGGCTTGGCAAACAAACAGAAATTTTTTCGTAGAATCCGCCAGCTTACTAGTGAGTGCGATCTTCATCCCGTCTGTTTTTGTAAATGGATAAAGAACCGAGTTAATCGGTGTTGTTGATGAACCCCAAACGGCATATCGAAGTCTATTCTGCTGAATGCCCCAGCCATCCACCATAAAGCTCTCCGCATCAAGTGGACTCAACCCAAGCGCTACGGCAGGCAGAAACCCAACAAACCGTGCGCATATACCATCCGCTGCGCCCGAGCCGACGGCAAATGCCTCATCTCCCAATGAGTTGGTTGTTCCACCCGTTCCATCTGTCGCGGGGCATGGCAATCTTCCATTCGACGCGGCAAACCCTATCAATGCTTTTTGCGCGTTATCAAGTGCTAATTTGGTTTCTGAAACCTTTCGTTGTGTTACTTGAGTTGCCAACGGCACGGCAACGACGGCAAGAAGTATCGAAAGGATCACCAAAACGACGGCTATCTCAATAAGCGAAAACCCGGTTTTGCGTCCCTTTCTGTGCCTAGATTTCGAGTTCCTGTGCAAGGATCGCGATGTCGAATTTTTGTGTGAAGTCATGATTAATTTTTAATAGCGATCACACGATCACTCGTTGGGAGGCGTGTGGTGTCAGACTTGAAAATGTAATTTACGAGCGTCGGCCAACCCTCCAAGTTTTCAGCGACTTCAAAATAATCGGTCAACAAATTTGATACTCGATTTTGGCTTGCTAGCGGTATGCCCGGTAGCATGACTAAGGCTTGGACGCTAGGGTCAGCATCAACAGTTAAGCAATCACCCAAGGCGGCACACATTTTTGAACCGCCTGGAGCAAAAGCCTTCCCAACAGCGTAATAGGTGGAAAGATTCCATCTATTTACAAAATACCAGATTGGCAATTGGTAAGCCGTATCCACGTCAGACCATTCCTTCAACCCCATACACGGTGGAAGTGAAACAGGTGGCGAACCCGATATCGAAATGTCTTCCGGAAAGCGCCCAGAAAAAGTATTTGCAGCGCAGTTGGCTTGATTTTTTCGCAGCGATTGGCTGGCATCCGAATAATAGGCTGCGTAAGGGTAGTAGCCAAATTTGGTGTAATAGCCCTTAACGGTTGTAGCAACTGCTTTCGCGACCCTTTCCTCTACGCGGGGCATAAAGTCGCTTGTCGTAATGTAGGCAAGGTTGTCGTTGAATGTATTACTTTTCGTGCCCACTACAAATGGTCCGCTGTTCGTCGCGTTATTTTTTCCCGAAAAGATATCCCCATAATTTGCCGCGCATTGATTCGCTGGAATGCTTGTCATCGTTGTTGCGCAGGCAGCGGCTGCCGCCGAACGATTTTGTCCTTGGAGCGGCGGCCCCGCAGAAAAAATAACTACAGCGGCTTGGCTTTCTTGAATGGTAGTGCCATCGGACGCATAAACGATTAACTGCCCTTTTGAGCTGCTATTGATGACTGCTATGCCGCCAGTAAAGCTAGGGGAGAGCACATACCAAAGCGGCTCTCCTGCTTCATCAAACAACTCCGCAATGCCTAGCGTGCGCCAAGGTAGCCGCCCAATAAGACGAACGCCGGCACAGTTAGAATTTGCTGTCCCATAAGTTGTGTCTTCTGGCCCGACGGTTGTAGGGCAGGGAAATTCGCCGGGCCTAGCACCGCCGCTACCGTCATCTCTGGAAATTGTGTAGGCCAGTAACGCAGCTTTCGCTTGCGCAAGTGCTGTCGCAGTAATGTCTTTGCGTTCCAGCTTTGCACTATTGTTGTTAGCCGCCGCACCTAGGAACGCAACCGTAATGGCTAACATGGCAAGGACTGCCAGCAACACTATCCAGCCTTGCTCTGTTGGCCGACTAGGTTTCATTTCACCACAGCTATCTTGCGCAGCGTGGGCTTAGCAATTTTGCGCGTATGTTTGCGAGCATGCTTGGTAACACGAACGGTCGGACGGCGAGTGACTGTCGGGGGCGCCTTTTCCTCGACAGTAGAGGTTGCACGTCGAAGCGCAATGTTTCCCCCCACCATACTCGGCTCCAGCTGCTCGATGACTTCGGTGCGTGGGTTGCGGTTCATGACGTCGTCCACCCATACCGTATTGTGCCCATCGTCGCGTTTTACGAAGCCGTTAATCACCGAGCGTTTCGGTTCTATTATCGTTTCAACGTTATCTTCAACCACGCCGCCTCGTTGGCGCGCACGATCAAGGCGCTCTCGCTGCTCTCGAGTATTGAAAAGCGTGCCCGTCAGCGTGGCGGCGCGAGAATTAACCGGGGGTTCATATTCCGCCGCTGCCGCAGATACATTATTGGCGGCGGGTAGTGCAGCCAGCTGCGTTTGCGCATCACCAGACACTTGCCATAATCCGAACGTCAATATGCTGAGCGATGCCCGCCAATGCTGCGCAATCACGTTGTTGGTCTGCGGAATACGCGTCATTGCGCGGCCCCTGACGGTGCTCGCGCAACCAGCGATGGGTTGCGTTTATCCCGTAGCGTTATCCATTCCAGCGTGCAATCTGCGGTGAGCGCATCGGGTGCAATCGTTGCCAAGTCTGGTGTTGACCCCGGTGGTTGTGCCAATTGAGTTGTCCGCTGGCGCGTTGCCGCCCCGGTATTCTGACCTTCTTGTGCGATATTGCCGTCAATTTTCTCGGCATCGACCGCGCGCGCAATCACACAACGATCCAGTGGAAAAAAGCCGCGTTGAATGCGCGGAAAGTCATTGAGAAACGCCACCAAATCTCCATCGTGATAAGCGCGTACTTTAAGTTTAATACGGCTGGCCAATACGTCAACTGCGGAATAGCTGTTACCACTCGCCATTTTGAGGGGACGCTGCGGCGATATGTCGTATCGCAACTCCAGCAGCTTGTGGCGATTTTTGAGCGCATTCATGGCCTCGATCAAATCCAGCCGCTGCTCGGGTATAAAAACACCCCGAGCGGTAACAGTCTGATAATTTTGTGCCGAGTCGCGAAGATCGCTTTGCTCACGCCGTACATTTGCCACCCGGTTTAACGCGTCGGCTTGGGCACGCACCGATTGTTGATCATTTGACTTTTCAAATTGCCAATAAAGATAGCTGCCCGCCACCAGCGCGGTCGAGACCGCGACCCCCAACAACATCACAATCACTACCAGCCGCAATGCCCGAAATCCATCCCGCGTAAAAAGAATACTCATGAGGGCTCCGCCACGCGGATAACTTTCACCACAAAACGCGCTTCCGTCAGACCAATGCCCGTGCGCTTACCGGTCGATATTATCGACGCGGTTGATCGAATATCCAGCGGCATGGATTCAATCGTGGTCTTGAGCCCTGGCAGCGCATTCATGCGCGCATTGAAGCGTTCAACTTCGGCGAGCGTGGCGCGAAAATCACCATCAAACGGCGTAATCGCGGCATCAATTATTGCGAACTGTACTTTTGCGCCAGACCATATCGGATCATTATTTGCCGCATCACCGGTCCCGCTGCTCGCGCCGATTGTGTTGGCCAGAAATTGCACGGCACTGCCTGCTACGACTTTATCTTTAGACGTTACTTCCAACGTGCCAGTGGTCGGCATCGTGGTGTAGTAGGGTGTTGCGCGCTCATCAGCACCAACGCTCCACGTGAGCGCAAGCAGCTTTACGCGTGGAAACTCCGCAATCACAGTACTTACTTCACTCAGCAGCGCGCCGGGGGCTGCGGGTTGCGGGCGAATTTGGCTTCTGTAAAACGCGCTGGTATCACGGGCCACATCGGAGGCGAGTTTTTGCTGGCGCATGGCGTTGAAAATAGTTTGATATTCAGACTGCAAATTGCGGACGACGCTCTCACGCGCATCAATCCGACTTAAAATTTGGCTGGCCTCAAAAAAATTAAAGGTAGTGCCCGCCACGCCCACCGCGAGCACTGCTGCGGTAAACGCAAACAAGCCAATTCTCGCCTTGCGAAAAATCGCAAAGCGCCGCATTTGTGGCTCTGCAAAGTGGTTAAGCAGACCGGTGTGCGCGTAGGTGTGCACTAAAATCTGCTCAGCGTGCGACGACGATGGCGGGTTTTTAAGGCCAATTTTGGTGGAGACTTGTTCCACATCCAAAAACCGGCATTTAAGCGACGGATATTTTCGAATGGCATCGGTGATCATCGGCTGGTCGCGCGCGTGCGCAAGAATGCAAACTTCCAGCGCCTCATCCCCCGCGAAATAACGCAAACTATCGAGGTATTGCCAGGTCCGCCCGATCTCTGCGGCAATCAAACCGCCCACCGATTGCCCCTCGTCGTAGACCATTGGTGTGATCCGGCTGAACTTGAGCTGCTGGTTTCTGAAATAAGTTTGGCGTAGCCCGAAATCGGGAACCACTGTCACCAACAAGGTGTGTGCAAACTGCAAATCCAGCGCTTTCAAAAGACGTGCCGACAGCACCGGAGAAGAATAAACGCCTTCCAGTGGCACCGCTACTTTTTCGAGCAAATCCAGCCATGGCTTGATCAGGTCGGTATTCGTGACGGCGTGGTAGAGCACTTTGTCGTCGCGCCGCCCCTCTTCCTCGCGGCCTTGAATGACGGCGTGACGAAGATTGCTGCTGCGATAGATCTGACTTAATTTACGGCTGATGATGGCATCGGCATCACCCCCGCGCAAATGCGGAATGGTATCGAGACGGAAATCTTCTTCAACCAAATCGGTAATCAAATAAGTCGGCAGGCCAACATATTTTTCGATATGGGCCCGCGCGCTTTGGCTAATGGCATCCGCGGCCAGAAAAGATTCGCGCGACGTAATCGCCTCACCATTCCACACCAGTGAAATCAGTCGGTCGTTGGTGAGGTAAAGGAAATGTTTGGCCATTTCAGTAGCCCACGAAATCAAGCGCGGCCATCATCGCCCTACGCTGCCCACTTTTGAAATCACGTCGTACATCGGCAAAAACACCGTCACTAAAATACCAATCAGCACAAAACCCAACACGACGGTCAGCGCCGGTTGGATCAGCTCCTGCAAGCGCCCCATATTTTCTTTGACATCGCGATTGTAAAAATAGCTTACGTTCAATAGCGCGGTATCAAGCCCCCCGGTGGATTCGCCCACCCGCAACATGCGCAGCACCAGCGGCGGAAATAAACGCACATTCTGGAATGCCTGTGAAATTCCCGAACCTTCATTAATATCGCGACCCACACGCTGCAGGCCCTGCTCGATCACGCGATTCCCGACAATTTTTTCGGAAATATGAATACACTCGAGCACACTAATACCTGATTGATACATGAGCGCAAAAAACGTCGAGAACCGCGCCAGTATTAGCTTGGTGACCAACGGGCCAATGACCGGCAGCTTCAGGACGGTAGCATCAATCCGGTATTTCACGTTGTCGTTGGTTTTGACCAGAAAAAATATTGTGCCGGTGATAATAATCGGCAAGCTCACCACGATGTACCAATACTTTTGCATCCAGGCAGATACCGC
>JAYVYF010000161.1:0-2106 GCA_043784585.1 Burkholderiales bacterium | reverse complement strand
AGCGACAACACCACGATGTTGCAGGAAGGCAATGATGCCATCGGCATCCTGGGTGGCTTGTGAGTGAGTCACGTCGGTCAGGCCGCGCAGCTCCACCGTTACCGATAAGCAGGATAAGGGAATGGGATGATTTGGAAAACGGTCGGCGAGCTGCCACCAGGTTTGCGAGCACGCCTCATCAAACGGATTGTCGCCTGATTCGGTCGCCAGCAGCGTCGCTGAAGCACCCAGGTATCTAGCCAGCGGATCCGCCTGCGGCCACAGCGGGGTGCCGGTGTAAAGATGGAGCACGGCGTCACAGTCACAATGAAGATCGAGCACCACGTCGGCATCGCAGGCCAGCAATAGTAGCGCTCTGCGAAGGCTCGCAATTTCTGCCGTTGCCGTTGCTACGGGTGGCTGCGTCGATTCATCCGCCAACACCGCACGCATGGCGCTACGAATTAACGCCATATTTTCGGTCTCGTCACTCGTCAGCTGATTAGATACTCTGGACGCCACGCCCTCGAACAATGCCGGATAGTGACGATTAAAATTCTCACCAGTGCCGAGGTCGAAACGCCCCAGATGCGTGCGCATCATCATTTGCGCCAGGCCTATAGGATTGGCCACCGGCACAATGACGACCTCACCTACTAATTGTGATGTTGCCTCAAGGACTTCAAATCGACTGCGTAAATGGTGGGCGACCAGCATGCCGGGCAGCTCATCCGCATGAAGCGATGCCTGAATGTAAATTTTTTGCCCTGACCCAGGGGTGCCGTAATGAAAGCTCAATAGCTCTCGATCAGTGCCAAGCGCACTTGATGCTAATGGATGTTTTTTTATTCTCATATTTTAGGAAATAATTATGTTGTCCGAGGGCGCAGATGAACCAAAAAGCGCTTTTCAGCAAAGTGAAATAGCCCCACCAAAATAAACGTCAGGACCAAATAAAAAGCGCCCGCGGTTAAAAACGCTTCAAACGGCAGATAAAAAGTTGAGTTCATTTGGCGTGCTGCGCCCGTCAAATCCATCAGCGTGACGATGCTGGCAAGCGACGTACCATGCAGCATGAAAATGACTTCGTTGCTATAGGCGGGCAGCGCACGCCTTAAAGCCGATGGCAACAAGATGCGCCGAACCATGACCCAGCGTGACATGCCCATGCTCTTGGCAGCCTCAATTTCGCCAACGTTGGTGCCGCGAATCGCACCCGCAATAATTTCGGTGGTGTAGGCGCTGGTATTGACCGCAAATGCAAACGCCGCACAAAACCAGGCGGATGAAAACCACGGCCAGACAAAGCTTTCACGCATCCATTCAAATTGGGCCAATCCGTAATAAATCAGGAAAAGCTGCACCAACATCGGAGTTCCACAGAAAAAATAAGTGAAACACCATACCGGCAACGATAGCCATTTGTTGCGCGATGCCCTCAGCACACCGAGCGGAATAGCAAACGCGAGGCCAATGACCAGCGCCATCAACAGCAGTTTTAGCGTAACCAGCACACCACTAAAGTACAGCGGCAAGCTTTCGCCAATGGCAGAAAAATTCAGCACAGTGTTGCTCTCGTACGGTATTTTTTATATGACAACTCGAAAACACTGAAATAGTAAGCGACCGTCATGCAGCTACCTTGACGCCTACTGAATAGCGTTTTTCTAGCACTTTGAGCAAAATAATTGACACTGTTGTGATCATTAAATAAAGCACCGCCACGGCCGCATAAAATGTAAATGGCTCACGGGTCGCACCAGCCGCCAGTCCAGCACGCTGCATCATGTCGCTCAAACCGATGACCGATACCAGCGCGGTGGATTTCACCAGTACCAGCCAATTATTTGAAAATCCCGGAATCGCCAGGCGCACCATTTGCGGCAAAACAATTCGTTTAAAAGCTTGGGATTTGGACATGCCGTAGGCAATTCCCGCTTCGCGCTGGCCCGCCGGAATCGCAAGAATTGCGCCGCGAAACGTCTCCGTCAGATAGGCACCAAATATGAACCCGATCGTCATCACGCCAGCAATGAACGGATTGACGTCGATGAAATCATCAAAGCCAAACTTGGGTGCGATGGTGTTGACGAGAGTTTGTCCGCCATAAAAAATCAGCAGCATCAG
>JAYVYF010000160.1:0-18833 GCA_043784585.1 Burkholderiales bacterium | reverse complement strand
TGCGATCCAGCGGCAGCCCCGCTCTCAACAATGTCGCCAATTCTCGCGTCATGTTGCCCAGATCAGGTTGCGACACTTTGCCACGACTGAATAAAGACGCAGCTTTCGGCGCATTTTGGCCCACGGCTGGATTGGAGTTTCCGGCCAGCTCGGCCGCGCGAATCGGGATCAAATTCATGCCCTGCAAGCGCTCAATTACCGCAGATTGCGTGGCCGCATCCATCACGCCTTCGTTGACTTCGCCCGCTGCCGAGACGGCTTTATATTGGAACAATGGCACAATTAAGCTCCCTCATCGTCACTTAATCTTCACGGGTAACGCGCAACACTTCTTCAACCGTGGTCAGACCTGAAACTGCTTTTTTTAAACCGTTTTCATACATCGTTTCCATGCCCGCGGCGATCGCTCCTGCGCGTAGCTCGCTCGATGTCGCGTGGCGCATCACCAGACTGCGCAAGGTATCCGTCATCGTCAGCACTTCCATAATACAGGCTCGGCCAAAATAACCGCTGTGACCGCAATGCTCGCAGCCCTTCGCGTGATATAGCGTGACACGCTGTTCTTTCGTAAAGCGGCGCAAGCCCAATTGCTCAACAACCTCTTCCACCGGATGATAGCTTTCCTTGCATTGCACACAGAGCACGCGCACCAGCCGCTGCGCCTGAATCCCGATCACGGTAGAGGTGAGCAGATAATCATCCACGCCCATATCAAGCAGCCGGTTGATCGATGCGGCGGCATCGTTGGTGTGCAACGTACTTAGTACCAAGTGGCCGGTGAGTGCGGATTGTACGGCGATCTGCGCGGTTTCCAGATCGCGAATCTCGCCGATCATGATCACGTCAGGATCCTGGCGAACAATCGAGCGCAGCGCATTGGCGAACGATAAATTGATTTGTGGCTTGACCTGAATCTGGTTAATGCCGGCCATCTGATACTCAACCGGATCTTCTACCGTTAGAATTTTTACATCGGGCTGATTGAGCCGGTCCAACGCAGTGTAAAGCGTTGTGGTCTTGCCGCTACCCGTCGGGCCGGTAACTAGAATGATGCCGTGCGGCTGGCCGAGAATATTGGTAAAAACTTTTAAATTGCTGGTGTCAAAACCGAGCTGGTGAAAATCAAGCGCGACACCGCCCTTATCCAGAATACGCATCACCACCGATTCGCCATGCATGGTCGGCACTGTCGATACGCGTAGGTCGATTTCTTTGCCCTGCACGCGCAATTTGATACGACCATCCTGCGGCAAACGGCGCTCGGCAATATCGAGATTCGCCATGATTTTGATCCGCGAAATCACGGCGGCAGACAGGTGACGCGGTGGCGATTCAGTTTCGTGCAACACACCGTCAATGCGATAGCGAACGATCAAACGATTCTCGAACGGCTCAACGTGAATATCCGACGCGCGGCGTTCCAACGCACGATTAATCACCAGATTCACCAGCCGAATTACCGGCGCTTCTGAGGCCAAATCCTTCAGGTGCTCAATATCGCCAAATTCCTGCTCCTCATCACGCGTGGAAATATCGTCGACGATCTGGCCCATTGCCGATTTGCCGCTGCCATACAAACGTTCATAAACCGTTTCAAAATCAGTTGTTGATATCAAACGAGACACCACGCGTTTGCCGGTAGCCGCTTGAAAGGCCCGTAATGTAAATAGATCAGCAGGATCGATCATGCCGAGCAAAATCTCGTCTTCATTTTCGGCGATGGGAATGGCCCCGGCCTCGCGCAAAAATCGCGGCGATACCGCTTCTTCCAACACCGGCATTTCAGGAAACTCATCTGCCTCGACGATTTTCCAACCGTGCTGTGCTGCCAGCGCCTCGGCCAATACCCGCCCAGAAATCATCCCTAGGCGCAGCAGCACCGAGCCCAATTTTTCCTTCGAGCCGGATTCGGCGCGGGCGGATTCCTGCACCTTTAGCGCGCGATCGAGATTAGCTAAATCAAGCTTGCCGCGTGCAATCAGCACCGCGCCAATCTTGTCTATCGACACGATGGGTGGTTCTGGGTGGTCATTGGAAGTTTGGAGCACTGCCGACATTGAATTTACTCATCAATCATTTTGTGTTTGACCGCTCAATCGGACCTCGATATTTGCCCAAATATTATAGCAGTCGAGCATTTAAGCTGATCGCCCAAACGTAAACTACGGCAAGGCGCTATGCACTTGTGACTGGTGCGCGAAACCGGTCAACAGCAGGCAAGTACCGCAACGTCGCAAATTTTAAAGCTGGTAAATTTAGAAAGCACAGTAGGACTGTGCGCCCTCCATTAAGTTTCCTTGGGCGATTATAACTAGCCAGGGGTACGCTCCAAGAGACAATATAGACGGGGAGTTTGAGAGCTATGCCTTGAAAAAGCGCATGAATATTGGCTTTTAAGGCAGGGGCTAAAAATAGTCGCGGCCTAAAACTTATCGCGGGCGCTGCACCTCATTAACGGACATTTCAGCTGTTTGCCACCAAGCCTCAGGGGTAAAAAGGTAAAAACTCATATCCTGACGCGGCCGTTTTGGGCGGCACTTCTATATTGAGGTTGAGCGCGACTTCCGCATTCGGCACTATCCCTTGGTCTTTCGCCGCCGCCGCCGCCAAATAATCACTCGGTTGCAATATGCGGCTCATGACGGTCTGATTGGTGTTGTTGGTAAGCCGCAATTCAATCAACGGGTAATCCTGGGTTACTTTGCCGCGATTAATCAGCGTTGCACTAGCGAGCATGCGTCCTGGCTTGCTCGGCAATTCAATCAACTCGGAACCTTTCACCTCGATCGCCGCCGAATCGCGCCCCCAGGAAAGGCCGCATCCGAGAAGCTGACACGCACTGGCGAGTGTGGGTCGCAACTGCGGATAGGTTTCAGCGATGGCGCTTCGAAAGTAATAGATCGATTGAATACACAGCGTGATTAACATCACCGCACATAGCGCTAGCCATCGTCGGGGATGTTCGGTCTCGTGGTCTTTGCGATAGCCCAAGGCACCGAAGTCGCTTGGCGGATCGGTTGGCATCAGCGGCGGCGCGATGATCGGGTCGGCGATGAATTCAAGCGGCACTTCCAGGGGCGAGGCTACCAGCGCGGCAGCCGAAAACTGGCGAAGATCAGACGTCGACACGGTTGGCCCGTGACGCGCTGGCTGTTCTGATACGTCGAGTTCTAGCAGCACGTCATCGGCGTCGGCCAACGCAAAATCGTTAGCACCATAAGCCAGAGACGGGACTGAACCCAGATCAAGGGATGGCAACGCGGATTCAGGTTCGGCATATTTGAATTCTTCGCGTTTGGTTTCGAGCACCGTTTCTGTATCGGCAAAAGCTTCATCCAATCGCGCGAGGTCGGCGTTGATTTCAGCGCTGGTCACTGCCAGGCGCGTGGTTATTTCCAATGGCGCGGCACTATTCGGGATGCCGAATCCAGGTGTTTGAAAATCGCTGCTTGGCACGGTGTATGAAGGTGCCGCGGTGACGGGCGGCATGGGCTGGGCGTAGGCCGAAATACCCGGCAGCGATGTCGTAACCGAGCCGCCTGCAAAGAACGGCGGATTCAAGGGAGGGGCATCTTCAACGCGCTTCAGGGTTTCGAATGCATTAAACACGGTTCGGCATCGCCCACACATGACGCGACCCTGACGCACATTGAGGTGCTCAGGCAAAACTTTAAATTGCGCGGCGCAAGTTGTGCAGGTGGTCAATAACATTCTACAAGTTTAGCGAATTTAGCGTGAGCGTTACCAGCGAAGCCGGATGCGGGACCGAAAACCAAATTATCGACGGACCCCGGCGATACAAGACCAGCCTTCGGCGCTGCGCCACACCTTGAGGTCGAACCACGGCTGATAAATCGCAACAATGTCATCGGCCTGATGGTCAAGAATACCCGCCAACGCAAGCTGGCCGCCTGGATGGGTGTGGCTTGCGAGCAGCGGCGCTAAAACTTTCAAAGGATTGGCGAGAATATTGGCGACCGTAATATCCGCCACAAAATCGAGCGTTACGTCGGTGGTCGAAAACGTAATTTCCACCTGGTTTTGCGTCGCGTTGTAACGCGCCGCGTCAATTGCCTGAGCATCAATATCGACACCGACTGTGGTTGCAGTACCAAACTTTTTCGCGGCAATCGCGAGAATGCCCGAGCCGCAGCCGTAATCGAGCATCGTGGAGTTTTTTGTCACGGCCACATTCTCCTCCAGCCACTGCAAACACAGGCGCGTGGTGGGATGGCTGCCGGTACCGAATGCAGCGCCAGGATCGAGTGCAATATTGATCGCAGCCCTGTCAGGCGCTGCGTGCCAGGTAGGCACGATCCAGACGCGATCTGAAATCTGTATCGGCTGAAACTGGTCCCGAGTTTGTTGCACCCAGTCAATATCTTCAACCGTCTCAACAGCAAAAGTAAGCCCCCCAAGACCTTCAAGTCCCTTATGCCCCAGCATTGACGCGGCTTCCCGGCCAATTTGCGCAGCATCCACGCCACAGTGAAAAAGCGCGGTAAGCCTGGATTTAGACCACATGCCAGTCGATCCACCCGGCTCGCCAAATATAGGCCTTTCGTTTACAGTGCCCTCTTCAGCATCTTCTACGTTGACCGAAATCGCGCCCAACTCTATAAGCTGATCGCTAAACGCGTCCGCCTGGTTTTCGTCAAGAATGAGGCTGAGTGAAATGAATGGCATGGGACTGGCGGCGTCACTTCAAGGTTTTAGTTTTTCTTCAAACCAACTCACATTGGTTTCCATCAATTTCAATAACAAGGTGGGTTCAGTCGAGCCGTGTGCCTGGCGAGGAATAACCAGCATTCGGGCTTCAATTTTTTCATCCTCTTCAGGTGTCGCATCGGGCATCAAAAACGCAATTGACTTATCTTCAGGTGCCCACGCGAATGACGCAATATCTGCTTTCTGGTGGGTGCCGGAGTAGTGGTTGCGCTAGTCGAAACGCTCGAGACAGACAAAATGGCGGGCATCGGCTCAACGGGTTGTTGAGCAAAAATACTCACGCTCGAACTTGGCAAGATCAATGACAACAAAACCATGCGTAGAAAAATCATTTTAGTCATCCCCTTGCTCATGCTTTTACGCGGCCCCTGAAATTTACGATATCGTGATATTGCAATACTCAGACATTTTTGCCAAGCACGGTCAACAGCGATGCTTTTCAAGCAATTTTGGCTGCAAAGGCATAGTCAGCGCAGACTTTTACTTTCACTTTTCACAACGAGCTTGCGCCCAGCGCGGGTTAGTCATGCGTTGTACGGATTTGCTAATGACGAGGCGTCCACTCCAGTCAATTCGCAGTGGTTTGCTATGCGCCTTCGCCGCCCGCGATCTTCTTGAGTTTCGCCATGCGTTCTTCCAGAAAATGGATCGAGGTTGCGCCAGTAATGAAGGCGGCGTCATTCAATAATTCCTGATGCAGCGACAGATTGGTGTTGATGCCTTCAACCACCATTTCCGAAAGCGCTGTCCGCATGCGCGCAAACGCCTGCTCGCGCGTGTCACCATGCGCGATCACTTTGGCGATCAGTGAATCGTAATACGGCGGCACAACGTAGTCAGCGTAAACATGCGAATCGACCCTGATACCCGGCCCGCCGGGGACGTGAAAACGCGTAATACGGCCGGGCGACGGGACAAAGGTTGTCGGGTGCTCTGCGTTGATCCGACATTCAATCGCATGACCGCGCAATTGGATATCTTTTTGCCGATAGCGCAGACGATAGCCGGCCGCGACGCGGATTTGTTCTTGCACAATATCAACGCCGGTAATCATCTCGGAAACGGGATGTTCTACCTGCACGCGGGTATTCATCTCGATAAAATAAAACTCATCTTTTTCAAAGAGAAACTCGAACGTGCCTGCGCCACGATATCCCAATTTCACGCATGCTTCAGCACAGCGCTCGCCGATGCGATCACGCTGCTTTGGCTTTAATTCGGGCGCGGGCGCTTCTTCAATGATTTTTTGGTGCCGACGCTGCATTGAGCAATCGCGCTCCCATAAAAAAATCGCATTTTTATGTTCATCGGCCAGCACCTGGATCTCGATATGACGCGGGTTTTCCAGATACTTTTCCAAATACACCGTTGGGTTGCCGAAAGCAGATTGCGCCTCGGCCTTCGTCATTTGTACGGCATTGACCAGCGCCGCTTCGGTATGGACAACCCGCATCCCGCGTCCACCACCACCACCGGACGCTTTGATAATGACCGGATAGCCCACTGCGGCGGCGATTTTGCGGATTTCCTTGGGCTCATCAGGCAATGCGCCTTCCGACCCGGGCACGCAGGGGATGCCGACTTTTTTCATTGCTGCCTTGGCCGCTACCTTGTCGCCCATGGTGCGAATATTTTCAGGTCGGGGACCGATGAAAACAAAGCCTGAATTCTCCACGCGATCGGCGAAATCAGCGTTCTCGGATAAAAAGCCATAGCCGGGATGAATTGCTTGCGCGTCAGTGACTTCAGCCGCACTGATAATCGCCGGAATATTAAGATAACTATCTTTAGAGGGTGCCGGGCCGATACACACTGACTCATCGGCCAGCATGACGTATTTGGCGTCAGCGTCTGCTTCAGAGTGCACCGCAACCGTTTTGATACCGAGTTCTCGACAGGCACGCTGCACGCGCAGTGCGATCTCCCCGCGATTAGCGATAAGGATTTTTTCAAACATGGCCCCGGTTCTGGGGCTTGGGCCGAAGACTGCCATAGCGCGTTGGCCTTAGGTTCTATTCGATGATGAACAAAGGTTGACCGTATTCCACTGCCTGGCCGTTTTCGCTCAAGATTTTCTTCACGATCCCGGCGGCGTCTGATTCGATCTCATTCAACAATTTCATCGCTTCGATAATGCACAGGGTCTGACCTTTGCTGACCGTTTGCCCGACTTCAACAAACGACGCTGAACCGGGCGAGGGCGAGCGATAAAACGTACCCACCATCGGCGACTTTAAGGTGTGACCAGCAGGCTCAGCGACCGCTGCTGCCATTGCCGAAGCCGAAGCCGCAGACGCCGCGCCTCCGGCGTAATCGCCCGGCAATATGACCGAAGTAGGTGCCATCGGCTGCATGAAATGCCCGCCATTACCGGTCCGACTGATGCGGACCTTTTCTTCGCCTTCGGTAATTTCAAGCTCGGCGATACCAGACTGCTGCACCAAATCGATCAAGGTCTTAATTTTGCGGAGATCCATAGCATTACCTCATAACAAAACGCCGCCGAATTGTGTTCGGCAGCGGGTTTGTCGGTTTAATTTTTGTGTTGGTTGGAACTAGGCGCAGCGGAAATAACGGCAGACTTAGGGTTCAGCGTGTTTGAGTTCTGGGTGGTTGATGTGTTCTGTGCGATGGTGAGACGGATTGTGCGGATCGCGGCGTCAATGGCAAATTCATAACCTTGTGCACCCAAACCTGAAATCACCCCGACCGCCAAATCGGAAAAATAAGAGTGTTTCCTGAATGTTTCCCGGGCATGAATGTTTGACAAGTGCACCTCAATAAAAGGAATCGCCACAGCCGCAATGGAATCTCTGATTGCAACGCTGGTGTGGGTAAAACCCGCTGGATTGATCACAATAAAGCCCACGTCAGCGAGTGGTGCTGCCTGAATACGGTCAATCAAGGCACTTTCAGCGTTTGATTGAAAGATTTCTATCTCAATTTTGCCAGCCGTATCGGCTGGCAGGTTTGCCACCTGATTGCGCAAAGTTTGATCAATTTCGGCTAACGTGCTGTGGCCGTAATGCCCGGGTTCACGGCTGCCGAGCAGGTTTAAGTTGGGGCCATGAAGAACTAAAATTTTGCGCATGAGTTTAAGTTTGCCTCATTTCGCATCATGTTGTCTAGTTTTTCACCGACGTTACGCTCTTTGCCAACTTGGCGGCCAAAAGTCAAGTATTTATGGGGTGGTAAAATGATGGCTGTTTTGGTACGCCTTTGATGCCAGCTCAAGTTCGGACGAGGCCACCGGCTAGTGATCCGCTGTGGCAAGATAATTGATGAGCACAGAAGCAAAATCTGACCATGAATTCAAATTTGCAAGCTATTATTTTGCCGGCTCCATAGTCGACTGTTTCACGCCGGAAGGACAGGTCCACCGCAGAATACGCCAGATCAAATATGCTTAATTAGACGATTTTTAGAATCTTTTAGGTCATTTTGGAATATTTTGCCGCAGGATAGATTCAAATTCCAACTCGGAAATGAGCCCCAGCTTCGTATAAATCACCGCTCCGCCGGGTGCGACAACCACCGTGTGCGGCAGCAACCCAAAACGATTTCCCAGCCGCTTCGAAAACTCTATTGCGCCCGCCTCATCCGAGAAAAGCGGATAGTTAATAGATGTCATTTTGGCAAATTTAGCAACATTTAAGCTCGTATCGGCAGCAATACCGACAATTTGCACACCTTGCTCCCCCAGCTTTTGATGTAGTTTGACGAAAATAGGCATTTCTTCTTTGCATGGCGCACACCATGTCGCCCAAAAATTAATGACCAGCAATTTATTTTGCCACTGCCCCAGCGATTGTGGTCTCCCAGCCATATCTTTGAATGTCGCCGTATAAATGACGCCTGGCGTGATATCCGGTGCGCCACCAACCTGCATTTGAGCAGCGGCCTGCATGCCCGCGGGCGAGGATAAAACTTCAGTAACGCCGCCTCCATGCCCTTCCACGCCGGACAATCGTTGGGATTCGGGTGATGTTAAATGACCCACCATAAGCGCGGCTGATGCCAGCAACAGCATAACGGCCAAACCAATGGCGATGGCCAGCTTTGGTCGTGTCACGGCGTCTTTTTGATCAGATCGGCCACACTAGGCGACACCGGCAGCGCAGGACGCGACCTGTCGGAAGATGATAACGTTAGGGCAATCGGCGTCGCACCCATGCCAGAAGTGGATGACAGCATCACCAAATCGCCCGACCCAAACAGAATCGTTAAATCATGCTGCAGCGGTGGATAACAGACACCGACATCCGCACAACCTTGTGAAGTGATTTTAAGTTTTACTGTACTATTACTCGTATAAGCATGGGTAGAACTCGTGGCAGCGGCAGTGTCGGCAACTCCGGCAGCAGAACCAGACCCCTTATCCTTATCCGAGCTGGTGATGGGCAAGAGTACACGCACACTCTTGCGATAGGTTTCGACACGTCCAAAGGTCGCATCTTGTTTTACCCTGCCCGCTGGAGACACAAGTTTACCCACCTTAAATTGTGGCGTTTCATTGGCGACGCTAAAACGCTTCCGATACAAATAATAGCCATCGGCAATTTGATAGGTGAGCTCAATTGTTTTCGCATCCTTAAATCGCGCGGAAACCTTGAAAACATCTTCGGCTGGCAACAAATCCTGAGCGGGCGTTGCGCCAGATACTGCTGTTGCCGTGGCTGTTGTCGTGGCTTTTGTCTTGGCAATTACCGTCGAAGATAACCCCAAGAGCATGGAAAATATCAACGGCATGATGGTGATGGCGGAGAAAACTGGAATATGTAGGCGCAATCGCTTCATGATGATTTAGCTTATGTGGTTATAAATACTTGCGCTCCGTCAAAATACACGGGAACGATTAGCTCGACCTAACGACAAAACGAATATAAAGGAATTTATTGCGCTGACCACGAAACCGTCAAACAAGACGTCGGCATTCGAAATTAGCTGTTTACAACGTTTCGCGTTGTTTATCGTCTGCTGGACTGTCGCACATAATTTTCCTAGCTTAATAGGACCGCTTATCTTGCGCTGAATTCAATTTCCTTAATTTAATTAGCGTTAAACGCCGAACTTTACAGCTTTAATTAGGTGGGGTAGTGTGATGAATCTGAATTTTGGCCGCATTTTGTCGGTATTAACAATATCTTTGCGAGTGGTGGAAGGAAAATTAATGCGTTTTTTAATCATTGGCTTATTAATCGGCTTCCCGCTCGCGGAGGGAACAGTTCTGTATCGCCTCGCTGCGGGCCCGGAAGGTCATGGCGGATGGGTGCTGGCGTGGCTTGTGTTCGCAGCGATGGCTGGCATTGCGCTGATTAAACAAGCGCGCTTTTCGCTTATCTCACGTTTGGCAACGGCGCTTTCGCAGGGACAATTCTCACTTGCGGCCTTTATTGACAGCTTTCGTACCGTGCTGGCTGGTCTGCTTTTAATTTTTCCCGGCGTGATTTCAGACGTGATGGCAATAGCGCTGCTGCTAATTCCCGTGCGCGAGCCCGCCACTATGCAGCCGCAAGGACATGCAGACAGCAACTCAGGCAGCCGGGCAGAACTGTATGCGGCCACCCGCCGCGCGAATGCCGCTCGTGGCAGTCAGCAGGCCCATACCACTCACCCATCAGCAACCACGGTCGATGGTGAATTCAGGCGCGAAACCTAAGCCGCTGGCAAAAGCCCATCCAAGAAATCCTTGATGGTGGGGTAGTTAAGCTGCAACCTTAATTCCTGTTTAAGACGTTGGTTGCGAATCCGTCGCGACTCGCTCATAAACGACAGCATTGGCGCGCCAATAACGACTGATGCCTCTGCCCGACTCACGCGTGGTGGACACGGCAGCCTGAAATGATCTGCCACCAAATCGAAATAATCGCCCATTTTTAGCGAGGTGTTATCCACTACGTTATAAATCCGGTTGGGCAGACCACGCGTTGCCGCCGCAAGCGCAGCACGTGCCAGATCTTGAGCATGTATATGGTTGGTGAACACGTCATCCGCTTCGATCAGGGCAGGTGTGGCTTTGTTGAGGCGCTCTATCGGCAATCGATCCGCCGCATAAATTCCCGGCGCACGCAAAATTGAAACTTTCACGCCCGTACGCGTCCCCCATTGGCGCAGTAACGATTCTGCATGAACACGTCGAACGGCACGATCAGTGGTGGGTGCCACATGACATGTCTCATCAATTGACGCACCCATACAATCGCCATAGACGCCGGTGGTGCTGATATAAATAAGACGCTGTGGTAGCATCGCGGCTCCATTTTGATGAAGGGCGGCGAGCAAACGGCGGGTTCGTTTGTCATCAATACCGCGCGGCGGCAAGGTGGCGGGCGGTGCAAAATGAAACACAATATTGGCGAGACCAGCAATTCGGGACAGCGAGTGACGATCATCCAAATCGCCGTATACCGGCACCGCGCCGCAGATGCGTGCGACATCAGCGCGTGCGGACTTGCTGACATCACGAATAAGCGCAAAAACCTTGTGTTTCGGCGCGAGCAGTTTAGCCAAGCGCGCACCTA
The DNA here is from genome assembly GCA_043784585.1 of Burkholderiales bacterium. Lineage (GTDB taxonomy): Bacteria > Pseudomonadota > Gammaproteobacteria > Burkholderiales > Usitatibacteraceae > UKL13-2. The sequence goes on along the minus strand of JAYVYF010000160.1, from coordinate 7,584 downwards.
CGTCGCCAAAGCCAACAATCAAAATTTTTGGTGCGGAATTCATAGTCGTTGAAGTATAAAGTAGTCGTAACGAAGCACCACAAGCGCAGCCTCACAAGTCTGGCAATACAAGGGAGGCAGCAAAATTGAAGCAACTCAATCGAAGCACCAGTCCGTTTGTCCTAGCCCAAATATTTTTGTCCTCGCGTCTCTATCAGTCAAACCTTAGATCAAGCAAATGAGCAATCCCGAATATCAAATCACTCTGTCACCGTCAGGCAACACCTTCAAAGCCGCCGCCGACGAAACCATTCTCGAGGCGGCACTTCGCCAAGGCATCGGGTTGCCTTATGGTTGCCGTAACGGCGCATGCGGATCTTGCAAGGGCGTCATTGTATCGGGCGAATTCGACTACGGCGTCTATCAGGAACGAACCTTGCAGGCGGAAGAAAAAGCCGCCGGTAAAGCACTTTTTTGTGTCGGCAAAGCCTGCTCGGATTTGACGCTCAACATCAGGGAAATCGGCGGGATGGGCGATATTCAAGTCCGCACGCTGCCTTGCCGCGTAGAGAAAGTCGAAAAACCCGCGCATGATGTGGCGATCCTGTCACTCAAATTACCTGCGCAAGAACGGCTGCAGTTTTTAGCCGGTCAATATCTGGACATATTATTGAAAGATGGCGGCCGCCGCAGCTATTCGATGGCGAACGCGCCGCATCAAGACGGCTACATCCAGATTCACGTTCGGCACATTCCGGGCGGGCAGTTTTCGGATCACGTTTTTAACGATATGCGGGATCGGGCGATCCTGCGCTTTGAAGGTCCACATGGCTCTTTTTTTCTCCGCGAAGATTCAGACAAACCGATAATTTTCATGGCGGGCGGCACTGGCTTTGCGCCCATTAAAGCAGTAATAGAGCACGCATTTTTTACCCACATAGATCGCGAAATGGTGCTTTATTGGGGATGCCGATCGCTAGCGGATTTATACATGGCAGAACTGCCGTTGCAATGGGCAAAAGAGCATCCAAATTTTAGTTTTATTCCGGTGCTATCTGACCCAAAACCAGATGATAATTGGCAGGGCCGCAGAGGCCTAGTCCATCAAGCAATTCTCGATGATTTTGAACGCTTGAGCGGATATCAGGTGTATGCCTGCGGTGCCCCGATCATGATCGAATCAGGTCAAAAAGCGTTTGCAGAGCGCGGTCTGTCTGAAGATGAATTTTTTGCTGATTCATTTACTTATGCCACCCCGGCTACTCCCGTTGTATCTATCCGCGTTAAAGCCTGACTTTTCAAATTAAATATCACCTCAAATAAAAATTACCTCAAGGAGCTTCAAATGATCAAAATTGGCGAAACCTTGCCGGACGGCGTGTTGAGTGAATTCATTGCGGTTGAAACTGAGGGCTGCTCGCCGGGCCCGAATAAGTTTCACGTTGCCGATCTGGTCAAAGGCAAAAAAATTGTGATTTTTGGCCTGCCTGGCGCATTCACGCCGACCTGCTCGGTCAAACACGTTCCCGGCTACCGCGATCATGTTGCCGAATTCAAAGCCAAGGGCGTGGACGAAATCTGGTGTGTGTCGGTAAACGATGCGTTTGTAATGGGCGCTTGGGCAAAAGAACAGCAAACCGAAGGCAAGGTACGCATGTTTGGTGACGGCTCTGCATTGTGGACCAAGGCGCTGGGACTCGAAATGGATGCAAGCGCATTCGGCATGGGTATTCGCATGCAGCGTTGCTCAATGCTCGTCGATAACGGCGTGATCAAAACACTGAACCTGGAAGTTACCGGGAAATTTGAGGTGTCTGACGCTGGCACGATGTTGGCGCAGGTTTAAGCCAAGCCAAGTTTAAGTCTGCTGTAAATCAAAATTTAGGGCTGGCACTGATCCTTACGCTCTCGACTCATATTAATTTCTCCTATTTTCTATGACAGCCAAAATTTTTATCGACGGCGAACATGGCACCACTGGCCTGCTGATTCGCGATCTGCTGCGCATTCGGCATGACGTGGAAGTAGTCAGTCTTGCACCTGAAAAACGCAAGGATCTGGCTGAACGCAAACGCCTGCTCAACGCCGTCGATTTGACGATCTTGTGCCTACCCGACGACGCAGCCAAAGAGTCGGTGGCCATGATTGAAAACGCGAACGTACGGGTTATTGATGCCAGCACAGCGCATCGTATTGCGCCAGGCTGGATATTTGGCTTTCCGGAAATGACCTCAGCGCAATCCGCGCTCATCAGCAACAGCAAACGGGTTGCAAATCCCGGCTGTTGGTCGACGTGTTTTATTGGGTTGATGCGACCGCTGGTCGACGCGGGTTTGGTCCCCAAAGAATTCGCGGCCACTACCTGGGGCGTATCTGGCTATAGCGGCGGCGGCCGTCAAATGGTCGAAGCATTTGAGACGGCCGGGGGCATCAACGCAAACACCAAATTTATCGCCTATGGCATGAACCTAGCGCACAAACATTTACCGGAAATGCAGCATTACTCGGGGCTGACACATGCGCCCGTTTTCACGCCGTCGGTCGGTGCGTTTAGGCAAGGCATGCTGGTCGAAATTCCGCTCCCACTATGGGCGTTACCAACACCCGTTTCAGGCGCAGATTTGCATAGCGCACTGAGCACTCACTACGCGGGCCAACGCTTCGTCAGTGTGCAACCCTACACTCAAGCGCCGCCTGCGGAACTTGATCCTGAAGCGTTGAACAACACCAACTCGCTCGAACTGTTTGTATTTGATAACCCCAAAACACGGCAGGCCGTGTTAATCGCTCGCCATGATAATCTTGGCAAAGGCGCAGGCCGCGCGGCGGTACAAAATATGAGCTTGATGTTGGGTTTGGCAACGTGAGTCCGACGGCTTTCTAACCTCCGGTAGTCACGCTGCAGCTAATGCAAGCTTACTGCACGCGCCTTACTTTCGGCGAATGGTTGGTGCCCTCAATCTCCAAATAAAACGCGCCCAGCGCACCGCGCCGCACCACCACTTTAGGATTGTTCGCATCTAAAAATCGCGACGTATCATCGCTGATTTGCCACACTTGGCCATTTTCGAGTTTGATTCTGGAACCGGCACTCCAGCCGTCAAATCGGCCCACAATGCGACTTTCAACCGAATCAAGCTCGGTCTTGTAGGCTTGTCGTTCGAGTCCAAATTGGGCCGGTGTTTGCGGTGGAGTGGGTAATGCCGCCGGGGACTTCTGTGCCGGTACATTTGCAATCGTGGATGGTAGCTCGACCGCGTCGTAGCAGACTAGGCGTGCGGCGGCTTCTGTGATTGCACGACATCGCAACATGCTCGCATCCTCGGCCCACACCAGCGCTGGCAATATGAACACCACGGACAATAATTTAATTATCTTTTTCATCAAATCGGTTATCACATTTCAAATTACCATTTACCTACAGCCCAATATCCACGCGGCGTTTGGAGCGCATGCCTTGAGGATGCCCGTCTATATTGGCTCTCCAGCAAGCACCAAAAATATCCTGCCGCGCGGTGTTGGCTTAATTTGCACCTGAACTTCGCTCAGTTAAGCCAGTTTTATCTGGCCAATTCAGCGCTCCGGCGAATATGTCTAATCGCTTCATCGCGTTTACCGGTTTGCTCCATCAGCCTGGCCAGCGTCATATGCGCATCCAACGTGGGCGCCAGGGCCACACTGGCTTCCAGATAGCTCTGCGCCTTGCCCCACAGGGCCTGACGCATGCACAGCTTGCCCAGTGTCGCCAACAACACCGGGTCACGCGCGTGCTGGCGCAACCAGCCTTCGGCACGCTCGATTTGCGGCAGCGTAAATTCCGCTTTGCACTCCGCATAAATCGCGGCGAGGCCGCTGTCCCAGCGCTCGGCACCGCGGGCATCAACCGCCTCTTCTATAACCCGCTGCGCATCATCTCCACAACCGAGCGCGATCAGACGCGTGGCGACGGTGCCAACAATCGATGTGTCATAGCGCGATTCATTGGAAACCGATTTCCATGTACTTAAAATAACTTCTCGATTTGCCGGCTTTGATTTAATCAGATTGAGCTCTGCATTCAAGCGGATTTGTTGTGCGGCAGGCGCAGGCATCAGGCCGGCACGCGTTAACGGCCCAAGCGTGGCGAGCACATCCTCCCACGCTTTTTCGGCCATCTCGGCTTCGACTTTCATTTTCAGCACGCCTGGATTTTTGGGCGCATTCACCGCCAGATCTTTCAATAACGGCAACGCGTCGTGCGCGCGCCCTTCCGCCAGCAGCATGTAGGCTTTTGAGGCGTCGCGCATCTCAACCGATTTGGCATCGCGAATACGTTCGAGATAAGGCACCGCGGCGGCCAGATTTCCACCTTCGTGCGCGGACCATGCCGCAACCGCCGCAGCGAGGTCACGTGTGCCTTCGTGCGCCATTTCGGCCGACATCGCTGTTCTGGCGTGACGCTCGGCGTCACGAAATTGGCCCGAAAAAAGCGCTTTCATGCTGGCGTAGAGCGCGTTGCGTGACTTGGCCCGCTCGCGCTCATTTCGTTTAGATTTTAGCGCGCGTGGCAAACGCATCGCGCTGCCGGTAAGCCTGAGCAGCACATACACCGCGCCAAAACTGAGGAGCGTCAGCAACACAAACAGCATCACCGAAAGCTCCATTCGCCACGGCGGAATAACGAACACCACATAGCCACTTCCATAGCGCCCCGCCAGCGCAATCGCGACCGCCAGCGCACTCAGCGCGAGGATCCATAACGTCCAGCGGATAGGGCGCGAAATCATCAAATCGCTACCGTTGAGGGCGCTCGCGTGCGGCACGGGCGGCACGGGCGGCATTCAGGCTGACCGTGATGTCCGGCACCGAAATCGATACCGGATTTTCAGCCAGTTGCTTAATCATCGCCAGCGAATTGATATTTACTTTCGCCCTGGGATCAAAATACTTGGTCAGCATATCGCGGGCAATCTTGAGATCTTCTTTGTAATTGATGTCATCGCGCGCGATCAGCGCCGTCCGCGCGGACAACAAACGCAGCTTCAGATTTTCCCGCAGAAAATAACTTTGCTGCGGCGATAGCAGCGCCGGATCGCCGTTCTCGAGCTTGCGAATTCGCACCAGCTGCTGCATCTCAAACCATATGTCTTTACCGAGCCGCGCAACCATGTTGTCGCCCTCCATTTTCAGGCGCGTCTCTCGTTCACCCGGCGCTTGCGCATCCGGCAATGCGAGCGGCAAGGTCGGCGCTTGCGCCATCAGATTATCGAGCTTCAAGCTGACGCCCTGGGTATCTACCAGTGGAATCGCTTTCAAGCGCTCCATGTCTTGCGTAATAGCGCGGCGCAATTGAACCACCTGCAATTTATCCGCGCGCGCCAGCCGCTGATCGGCCGCCTGCAACGCGATCAACGCGGCGCGCACATTACCGGCCAGTGTTAATTCACGGCTGGCGATATTCAGCGTCTGTTCAACTTCCGCCAGCAGCCAATCATCGGGCGCTCTGGCTAGTTCGCGATACATTTCTTCCAGCGCAACCCGCTGGCCCTGAAACTCCGCGAGCTTGCCTTCGAGCAGCGCCACGCGACTTTGTGATTCGCGCAAATCACGAATAATCTGCTCGGTACGGATGGTGGTGTCTTTCAGCGCGTTACCTTGTTCGCCTAATTTAGTGCCCACGCTGAGCTGCAGCTCGCGGGCAGACTGATACGATTCCCATAGCGCTGCCAGGCTGCATACCAACGCTACCGATGCAAGCACCAGTACCGCGGGCGCAAGCCAGCCCCGCTTGGCAGGCACGGCATTTATCGACATGGGCTTTGTCGGCGCGGCGGCATGAATTACATCGGGCGATACTGAATTGTCATCGTTCATTTCGGATTTATTTGCAAATTTGCATGCGAATTTTTATCTGCATTTGCCGGGCTTTTATTTTCAAGCAACAAAGGCTTAAGTTTTAACAATTCGGCATGTAATGTCTCGCCGCTCATTGGCACCACCGACACATTCGTAAAACCCATTTTATGCGCAGCAACAGCCACTCGCGGATGTGGAACCAACATCATACATTCGAGAAGGCCTCCCGCCCTACTCAAGCCCGCCAAATTGTCCAGCAAGCTTTCCAGGGTCTCCACACTCAGAACCGAAAATGCAGGCATTACGCCCAGCGCGCGCGCAGCCTGTAGTACAACATCAAGCCGGTCATGGGCATCCGCAGATGCTGTTACGGCACCACGCACATAACATTCCAGCGTCGAGACTATCGCGCCCCGCGCCTGCAATGTGTCTTGTAAAAAAGTGCGCCCGCCGCCTTCGCTGACCCCGCGAACAATCAGAATTTTTTTGCCGTTGATATTTTGCAGCTCAAGCAATGCCAATAGTGCCTCGCTATCGTTACCGGAAGCAGGGCATTGAATTTTGCTCAGACCGTGTTCGAGCAGTCTTTGCCGGGTGGCATTGCCGATTGCAAAAATAGCGGCTTCTTGCGGGAACCCGCCGCGCGCTTCAATCGCCGCGACCCCGTATTCAGCCGCATTCGCGCTTACAAAAATAATCGCGTTGGTCGATCGCAGTTGCGTCACCGAAAAATTTTCGTCAATCGTCGCCTCGGAAAGAGCCTCGATTTCGAGCACGGGAAACAGCACAACCTGAGCACCCAGCGATCGAAACCAGTTTGCGCTGGCGTCGGCTTGCCGCCATGGCCGAGTGACCACAATCGTCAGGCCGTTCAAATCAGGTGCTTTGGTGAGGTCAGGATTCGGCATTGAAATGTGCAGCGTGGCTGTTAATGTAATCCAATTAGCTGGCTAGCTTTGCTGGCGCGTGAGCATGGCTAAAATTTCAGCGGCTCCTTGTTCGATCAGCAGTTTTCCCAAGGCCACACCAATGGCTTCGGGATTTTTGATCGATCCCATCACGGTATCGCGAATCACGCGGGTGCCATCCGGCAACGCAACAAAACCTTCCAGCCGCAATTTACCGTCCACGATTTGTCCCCGTCCGCCCAGCGGCACATCACAACTACCGGTCAGCGCACGCCCCAGCGCGCGCTCTGCCGCCACAATTGCCGTCGTTTCAGTAGTGGCAAATGGCGCCAGCCACGCGGCGATATCAGCACGATCCGCACGATACTCAATTCCCAATGCGCCCTGTGCGATGGCCGGTATAAAGCGCACTTCATCCAGCTCGGTTTTGATGCGCGCTTCGAAGCCCAATCGCTTCAGTCCGGCCGCCGCCAAGATGATGGCGTCAAATTCGCCATTGTCCAATTTCTTCAAACGGGTATTTACATTGCCACGCAGCGGCTCAATCCGCATTTCCGTAAAATAATGGCGCAATTGGCTTTCGCGGCGCAGGCTGGACGTGCCCACAATGGCACCTTTTGGCAGATCTTCGAGGCTGGCGTAACGGTTTGAGACGAACGCATCGCGCACGTTTTCACGGGCTCCCACAATCGTTGCCGCAAATCCTTCCGGCAATGTCATCGGCACATCCTTCATCGAATGCACCGCAATATCTGCACGCCCCTGCTCTATCGCAACTTCCAGCTCCTTAATGAACAAGCCTTTGCCACCGATCTGGGCTAGCGGCTTGTCAAGGATTTGATCGCCTTTGGTGGTCATGCCA
>JAYVYF010000159.1:0-11955 GCA_043784585.1 Burkholderiales bacterium | reverse complement strand
GTGCGACTGCTTGATCAGTTGGGCATCGGTCAGCTTGCCGCGGTCATGGGCGGCTCGCTGGGCGGCATGCAGGCGATGTGCTTGAGCTATCGCTATCCGACTCGCATCCGACATGCCATCGTGATTGCGGCCGCGCCTAATTTGTCCGCGCAGAATATTGCGTTTAACGAGGTCGCGCGGCAAGCAATCATGACTGATCCAGATTTCTATGGCGGTCATTTTGAGGCAAAAAAAACCGTGCCGAAAAATGGTTTGATGGTGGCACGCATGATCGGGCACATTACTTATATTTCCGACGATCAGATGGAAACAAAATTTGGGCGAGGGTTAAGCAAAAGCAGCCAAGACAGCACAATACCTCAAGCGGATAGTGTTGCCGGTCTAAAATTTTCTTTTGAACCCGAATTTCAGATTGAATCTTATTTACGATATCAAGGCGAGAAGTTTTCGCGCTATTACGATGCGAATACGTATTTGCGTGTTACCAAGGCGCTCGACTATTTTGATCCTGCAGCGGAGCATGGTGGTGATCTGGCGAAGGCCTTCGCACCGGCCGCCGCCAAATTTTTGGTGATTTCGTTCACCACCGATTGGCGGTTCTCGCCGGCGCGTTCCCGCGAAATAGTAAAGGCATTGCTTGATGACAAGAAAAATGTCACGTACGCGGAAATTGATGCGCCGCATGGCCATGATGCATTTTTGCTTGATAACGCGCTGTATCACCGCACCGTGCGCGCCTACTTTGAACATGCTGTCATCGGCAGCGAGGTAAATTTGTGATTACGCGCGCTGATTTTGAAGCTATTGCAACATGGATTCCGGTCGGGTCGCGGGTATTGGATCTTGGCTGTGGTGACGGCTCGCTCCTCGCTTATTTAAAAGCCACGCGTAATGTTGCAGGCTACGGAATCGAGAACGATGGTGCCTCGATTGTGCGTTGCATTCAAACGGGTGTGAATGTAATTCAAATGAACATTGAATCAGGCATGAAGGAAATCGCCGATCAATCGTTTGACCTGGTGATACTGTCGCAAACACTACAGGCCATGAAGCGAACAGAAAGCGTGGTCGCAGATATGTTGCGAGTGGGGCGCGAGGCGATTGTAACGTTTCCCAATTTTGGCTATTGGCGGCATCGAGTACAGATTGCGCTCGGCGGGCACATGCCGGTGTCCAACGACTTGCCGTATCAATGGTTTGATACGCCCAACGTGCATCTTTGCACGATTGCTGATTTTGAGGCGTTTTGCCGGGACCGAAAATATCGGTTGCTGGGTCGGATGGTGTTTAACCACGAGCGCGAGCAAACCGTTTTGCCTAACCTGCTCGGCACATTGGCGCTATATCGCCTCACGCGCGATCGAGTGCAGGCGTAGGCTGGGTAATGGCTATTAGCGCTTATCGTTGCGTTCTTGCGATGTGTTTTTGAGCTTAAGCCTGCAACTCAAACCTATCAAAGTAGACGATCCAGCGTGAGCGGCTGGATCATTTTTTTTGCGCTATTTCCGCTTTGTGACAGGCGGAGGTGCGGGTGGCGGATCCAGTTCATTGGCCAGCACCGCGTATCGCAGAAGCTCAGAAGTCGTACGGGTTCCAAGTTTGCGTTTGATATTAGCGCGATGGACATCAATCGTGCGAATGCTCAAACCCAGCGTCTGCGCAATATTCTTGCTCGATAAGCCGCGGCCAATATAACGAAAGACTTCTTTCTCACGCACCGACAAAGTCGCCGAGCGTGGGCGGAACATTGCTGAGGAGTCCGAACCATAACTAAATTCCGACTCCTGCTGAACCGTTTGTGCTTTTGCACTCGCGGACCAGAATTCCTTGCCGTTGGCAACGGCGGTGATGGCATCTGCCAGATCTTTGGTGACGCTCATTTTGGAAACGAGGCCGTGTGCGCCTGCATCGCGCGACGACTTGATAGCCGCCGGCGTATCAAAACCGGAGAGCATCAAAATTCGCGTGTCCGCGAATTCGTGATGTACGGTGCGGGCCAGATCAACACCGCTCATGGCGGGCAGCATGATGTCGGACAGCAATAAGTTGACGGGAGAATGGCGCATGTGATGAAGCGCGGCTTCAGCTGAGTTTGCCTCGAATACAAGTGCATACCCCCGCAGCGAGCGAATGAAGGCCGCTAAACCAGCGCGCATCATGGGATGGTCATCTACCAGTCCGACTAAGATATTGGATTTGCTCATGGAATTATTGCTCCAGATAAAGAATGCGCCGTTGGCTAGCGCATAGGGCACTGCGTCTGTTGGAAGCGCGACAGGATTTTAAAGGCAGAGCAGCTTGCGGACCCATGCAGAAGCGAACGCTTCAGCCTCAACATGCTGACCCAAAATTGAGGGGCAGCGTGGCCATACAAATTGTCGTAAACCATAAAACATTGGGGGCGAATGCTGCATAGCCTGAATTCGGCGATGGCGGCAATGACAGCACAACGCTCCAAACTCTGCGCGCGGATCGAGCGGCTTTACCGCTTACATTTTTTATAACTATCATAAGAACTTACTTTCCCGACTAAAGTTCAGTTTTGTCCTATACAACAAACGGCACTGACAGAGCTGCGAGAATTTCCCAGCATGGGCAATGAAAAACAATAAACCGCTGCTTACGATTTTTATACCAGCATATTTCGAAATAGTTATATCACTTGCGTACGCACGAAACGTTGTGCTTAGTCAATTACAGTTAACTTATTTTTTAGTTTTTTCGCCGAATACGCGAGCAAGCGCCGCGTGTTAATCAGCGGCCTGCGCAATGGCATTAAATGGTATTGGGGGCAACGGAGGGCAACGGAGGGCATTGGCCGGCAAATCGCACATTTCTAACCTGGCGGTAGATTGATAGAGGCTAGATAAATCAGGCTGCTATGCCGCGTCTTCTTCCAATTTTTGTTGGACATCCAGCCATTCCCATTCAACGTCGGAAATTTCGGTCACCAGCTCGCCTTGCCGCTTGAGCATCTCTTGCAAGCGCGGCTTGCTCGCATCAGCATAAGCATCCCCGGTCGCCAGCCATTGCTCAATATGGTCGCGTTCTGCGGTGACCGCTTTGAGCTTTTTTTCGAGTTCAGCAAGCTTTTGTTCGAGCGGTTTGCGCGCCCCAGATTTTTTCTGCCGGACTTCGGCATCCGCACGCTTTTGGTCTTTTCGATCATTAGTGCTGCCAGCCAGCTCTCGCACTGGCGCTGTCTTTGGAGAATTTTTGCTCAAAGGTGCGCTCACAGGCTTGATGTCTGCTTTTTTTAGCCTGCGCTTGGCGTAATCTTTCGCCCACTTTTTATAGTCGTCGAGGTCACCTTCAAATTCACCCACTTTGCCATCCGCCACCAGCCAAAGCTGATCCGCGCAGGCTTTCAGCAAATGCCGATCATGGGCGACCACGACCAGCGTGCCATCAAAATCTTGCAGCGCTTCTGCCACCGCTTCGCGCATCTCGATATCAAGATGGTTAGTCGGCTCATCGAGCAGCAATAGATTCGGTTTTTGCCAGACCAGCAACGCCAACGCAAGCCGGGCTTTTTCGCCGCCTGAAAACGGCGCAATCGCAGAATCTGCATTCTTGCCACGAAAATCAAATCCGCCTAAAAAATCGCGGAATTCTTGTTCACGCGTAGTGGGGTCCAGCCGCCGCAAATGATGAATCGGCGATTCATCCAACCGCAGTTGCTCAATTTGGTGTTGCGCAAAATAACCAATCTTCAGCCCTTGGCCTTCGAATCGCCCGCCGTGCTGCAATTCCAGCGTCGCGGCCAATGATTTCACCAGCGTTGATTTGCCTGCGCCGTTCGGCCCCAGCAAGCCAATCTTGTCGCCGTAAAACAATCGCCATTCAACGTTTTTAAGGATCGTTTTTTCGCCGGTGGTGGTGTTATAACCAAGATCGGCTTCTTTCAAATGCAAGAGCTGGCGCGGCTTGGCGACCGGTTCGCGAAATGAAAACGAAAACGGCGAATCAACGTGAGCGGCAGCGATCAGCTCCATTCGCTCCAGCGTTTTGATCCGCGATTGCGCCTGCTTGGCCTTGGTTGCTTTTGCCTTAAAGCGGTCAATAAACGACTGCAAATGCGCGACCTGCCGCTGCTGTTTGATGTAGGCCGCACCCTGCAACGACAACTGCATCGCGCGCGTGCGCTCGAACGTGGAATAGTTGCCGCCATATTCGTTCAGCTTTTGTTGATCCAGATGCACAATGGTTTTCACCACCGCATCCAGAAAATCCCGATCATGGGTGATAAGCAACAGCGTACCCGTGTAAGCTGCTAGCCAATCTTCCATCCACATTACTGCGTCTAAATCTAGGTGGTTGGTCGGCTCGTCGAGCAACAGCAAATCTGAGCGGCACATCAGCGCCTGCGCAAGGTTCAGGCGCATCCGCCAGCCGCCAGAAAACGATACCACTTCCTGCGCCATTTGCTCATCTGTAAAACCCAAGCCGGACAGCAGTGAAGCCGCGCGCGAATTGGCCTGATAACCACCGATATGATCATACTGCTCATGCAATTCGGCCAGCCGCTCACCTGATTTATCGTCGTCCGTGTGCTCAGCTTCCGCAACATCAAGCTGCGCTTCCAAATCACGCAATTCTTTATCGCCGTCCATCGTGTACTCAAGTGCTGTGCGATGCGAATGTGGCGTCTCTTGCGCAACGTGGGCGACCACCCATTTCGCCGGCATTTCGAAATCACCCACGTCGGGCGTGACCTTATGCAGCAGCAATGAAAACAAGCTTGATTTGCCCGCGCCATTCGGCCCGATCAAGCCGACTTTATGCCCCGGGAAAAGCGTTAAATTCGCCCCCTCAAGCAATCGTTTTGCGCCACGCGCAAGGGTGAGATTGGTAAGTTTCAACATAAATTCAACACTGCTTTTTCGTAAGGTTTTTTTTAGCTTTTTACAGCTTTTTAACTAGCTAAAATCGATGAAAGTAGGTTTTTACGTTCATCGAAATCAAAACTCGTAATCGTAATCAATTGAGAGCGGCGCATGATCTGAAAACCGCTCGCCTTTGTAAATGCGGGCGTACTCCGCGCAGGCCGCGATTGCTGGTGTGGCAAGGTGATAATCGATTCGCCAACCGACGTTTTTTTCATACGCTGCACCACGATTCGACCACCAAGTATATTGATCTGGCAGCGGAATCAAGCGACGAAAAACGTCCACGTAACCAACCTCATCAAATAATTTAGTCAACCATTCGCGCTCTTCGGGCAAAAATCCGGAATTCTTTTTATTGCCGCGCCAATTTTTTAAATCGATTTCTTTATGCGCAATATTCCAATCGCCGACGATCACAAATTCGCGTCCGCTGGCGCGGAGCGTTTGCAGATGCGGCATGAAGGCGGCCATAAATCGAAATTTCTTCGCTTGCGATTCGGCCGATGCCGAGCCTGACGGAACATAGAGCGAAATAACGCTCAAATTACCGAAATCGGCCTGTAAAAATCGCCCTTCTGAGTCAATCCACGCAATACCAGACCCGATTTGCACGCGATCCGGCTCACGCTTCGAATAAAGCGCCACGCCCGCATAGCCCTTTTTATCCGCTGAATGATAAAACGCGTGCCAGCCCTTCCAAGGTTGGGCGGCCTCGGGAATATCGCTTTCCAGGGCTTTAATCTCCTGCAAACAAATAACATCCGCCTTTTGACGCTTGAGCCATGTAAACATGCCCTTGCTGGTGGCAGAACGGATGCCATTGCAGTTCGCAGTGATAATTCGCATAAAAAATTCGAAAAATTGAAAATTTAAGTCAGAAACGCGATTATCCTTCATCTATAACCTTTTGATTGTTTATTCATGACTGTATTTGCGACGCCGGCGGCCGATTTTCGTCAACAATTTGTTGAATTTGCTATTCGTCAAGAAGCGCTTTGTTTTGGCAAATTCACGACCAAGGCAGGTCGTCTATCCCCATATTTTTTTAATTCGGGGTTATTCAGTGATGGCGAGTCGCTCGCGCAATTAACCCATTTTTACGCCCAAGCTGCGCTGGCTTCGGGGCTCAAAATCGATACCATCTTCGGCCCCGCGTACAAGGGCATTACGCTTGCCGCGGGCACAGCAATGGCAATGGCCAATTTGGGCCACAACCGACCGTTTTGCTATAACCGTAAAGAGGCTAAAGATCATGGCGAGGGCGGGCTAATTGTGGGTGCACCGCTAACAGGCAACGTGCTGATTGTTGACGATGTGATTTCGGACGGTGCTTCCAAGCGCGAATCAGTTGAAATGATCCTAGCGGCCGGCGCCACCCCGATCGGCGTGTTGATTGCTTTGGATCGTCAGGAAGTGAGCGCAAAAGCAGGCAGTACACAATCTGCCGCGCAAGAATTCAACCAAATCACGGGCATACCCGTTATAGCGGTGGCCACGCTTGCAGATATCGTGACATATTTGGAAAAAACCGCAGAAACCAAACAAAGCGATAAACTTCAAGCGATTGAGGCGTATCGAAAGCAATATGGCGCAATAATTTAATTCAATTGAATTTAATAATTTATGAGCTTCCTGAGTCGATCCTTTGTTTGTCTTACCCTGGGTGCAGCCATTGTCACCCCGCTACCTGCGCGTGCGGTGTTCAAGTGCGTCGATGAAAAAGGCTTTACCCATTACGGTGACACGGTGCCACCACAATGCGCCAGGCGTGATGTGATCGAATATGGCAGCGGTGGTGACGTGGTGCAGCGAATTAATGCACCGCTTAGTGTCGAGCAAAAGCGCACGCGCGACGAGGCCCGCGCAAAATACAACGAAGAGCAGCGAAAAGTCGGCGAACAACGCGCCCGCGATCTGGCTTTGATTGGCACCTATGGCGCCGAAGGAGAGTTTGACTTTTCTCGAGACGAGATTATTGTCGAACTGGCTGCGCGCAAAACGACGCTCTCGGCACGCATTGCCGAGGTCGAAAAATTATTGCAAAAATATAACGCCGAACTGGAGTTTTATCAGGCGGGCAGAGGTAAAAACGCCAAGGCCAAGGAACCGCCGCCGCAATTGACGCAAGATGTCGCGCGCGCGAAAGCAGATATCGTCAGCCTGAACCATGCGATGGAGCGTCTGGACGATGACAAAGACGCCGTTACCAACCGTTATGATGCCGAAAAAGCCCGTTGGAGACGCCTGAAAGCTGGCATGACTCCCGGCACCATTCTCGATAAGCAAGGCAATGTTGCCATCGAACCCGAAGCACCTAAAAAACCGCTTTCCACGATTGTGCCGAAGTAGAGTCGAATTCACTATTCGGCAGTCGCAAACGCTAGGCCGATAATTTCTTTTTCAGAATTTCATTTACCTGCGCCGGGTTCGCTTTCCCCCTCGACGCTTTCATCACCTGGCCCACCAGCGATTGAAATGCTTTTTCTTTGCCAGATTTGAATTCGTCTACGGATTTGGGGTTGGCAGTTAAGACTTCATCGACGATTTTTTCAATCGCGCCCGAGTCGGAAACTTGCATGAGATTTCGTTCACAAATAATCTTTTCAACTGAATCCGCTCCACGCATCACACCACCATTATTTTTATCCTCGTCCCAAAATTCGCTAAATAGGGATTTGGCAGTTTTTAGCGGGATTGTGCCGTCATGGACTTTCTTTAATAACCTGCCTGTTGTTGACGGATCTACAAAATATTTCCCGTAATGGCCATCAGACTCGTTTCGCTTTTTATTGAATTCTCCGAGTAAAAAATTTACGCACAGCTTGAGGGTGACATCAGTTGCTTGATGCTGGCCATTTCCCATATCCTCCATTGGCCCATCGCGAACTACCTGATTGAAGTAGCCGGAAATTGTTCGATCCATCGTCAAGGCACGAGCATCTGCAGGCGAAAGTTGATATGCTAGGATCAACCATCTAGCCATTTCATCGGGCACATTCAAACTATTTGGATCAGACTCATCAATCAGCATTGTTGATCTAACAGCATCCACCCAGTCTTCTGAAATCACCAACGGCAACAAATCCGGATCGGGAAAATAGCGATAATCCATCGCGTCTTCCTTCGAGCGCATCGAGCGCGTTTCATCTCGATCTGCATCATAGAGACGGGTCTCTTGCACGACTCTTCCACCGTCCTCGATCAACTCAATTTGGCGACGAATTTCATATTCAATCGCGCGCTCTAAAAAGCGAAACGAGTTAACGTTTTTAATTTCGCAACGGGTGCCATATTCCGTCTGGCCTTTGGGCCGCACGGACACGTTCGCATCACAGCGAAATGAGCCTTCCTGCATGTTGCCATCGCATATCCCCAACCATGTGACCAGGCCATGCAGCGCCTTGGCGTAAGCCACTGCTTCGGCAGCGGAGCGCATATCCGGCTCGGTCACAATCTCCAGCAGCGGCGTACCTGCACGATTCAAATCAATGCCCGAAACGCCCATCGTTTCCAAGCCCTCATGCAACGATTTGCCGGCGTCTTCTTCCAGATGCGCGCGGGTGAGCTGCACTGCTTTTTCTACCCCGTCCAAGACAATTGGCACCTGGCCGCCGACCACCACCGGCAACTCAAACTGACTGATCTGGTAGCCCTTGGGCAGATCGGGATAGAAATAATTTTTGCGCGCAAATACCGAATGCGCTGCAATGTTTCCGCCCACCGCGAGGCCGAACATAATCGCCTTTTCCACCGCGCCGCGATTCAGCACAGGCAGCGAGCCCGGCAAGGCAAGATCGACCACGTTCGCTTGCGTGTTCGGCGCAGCACCGAACGTCGTGGGCGAGCCCGAAAATATTTTCGAGGCGGTTGAAAGCTGCGTGTGCGTCTCCAGACCAATGACGACTTCCCAACCCGCTGGCGTGGGGCTCATTTAAACGCCTCCGGAGAACGCATATGCCAATCTGTCGCCAACTGATATTGATGCGCAGCGGCCAACATTCTGGCTTCATCAAAATAATTACCGATAATTTGCAGGCCGATCGGGAGACCGTTTTGTCCAAACCCGCAGGGTACCGACATTCCCGGCAATCCTGCCAGGCTCACGCCGAGCGTAAAAATATCTTCGAGATACATGGCGACCGGATCATTGGATTTTTCACCGAATTTCCAAGCGGTAGTCGGCGCGACCGGGCCCATAATAAAGTCACATTTTTTGAAGGCTTCCTGAAAATCTTGCGAAATTAAGCGTCGTACTTTTTGCGCCTGCAAATAATAAGCATCGAAATATCCGTGCGACAACACATACGCACCCACAAGAATGCGGCGCTTCACTTCAGCACCAAAACCTTCAGCGCGCGATCTGGCAATCATTTCGGCTAAATCATTGTATTTTGCGGCGCGATGGCCGTAGCGCACACCATCAAA
Organism: Burkholderiales bacterium; assembly: GCA_043784585.1. GTDB lineage: Bacteria > Pseudomonadota > Gammaproteobacteria > Burkholderiales > Usitatibacteraceae > UKL13-2. The sequence goes on along the minus strand of JAYVYF010000159.1, from coordinate 2,641 downwards.
ACGCGACAAATTGCTTGACGCTTCCGCCGGCGCGATCACGTAATACGTGGGGATCGCGAGGCTCGTTCGCGGGAGGGAAATTTCAATGCGGATCGCACCTAATTTTTCAAATTCAGCGAGCGCCGCTTCCACTGCCTCTGCCACTGCCGATGACAGTCCATCGCCAAAAAATTCCTGCGGAACCCCAATCCGAACGTCTTTTAATGGCTTTACAGCACTAGCACCAGAGCGGCTTTCAGCGATGAAGGACGTCGAAAGCCTCACCGATATGGGTGTTTTATATTTTTCTTGAGTAGAAACGCTCGTCGAATCCTTTGCATCGAAACCGATCATCGCATCCAGCAGCAGCGCGCAATCCTCGGCACTTTTTGCCATCGGCCCGCCTTGATCGAGGCTGGATGCAAAGGCAATCATGCCGTAGCGCGATACGGTGCCGTAGGTTGGTTTGATCGCGGTGATGCCGCACATGGCTGCGGGCTGGCGCAGCGAGCCGCCCGTGTCAGTGCCGGTGGCGACAGGGGATAAACCTGCGGCGACGGCTGCGGCTGATCCGCCGGACGATCCACCAGGAATGCGGCTTTTATCCCACGGGTTTTTTACCGCGCCAAAAGCAGAATTTTCGTTCGATGAGCCCATCGCGAATTCATCGCAATTTAATTTTCCCAAACACACCATGCCTGCGGTTTTTAATTTTTCGACCACGGTCGCATCGAACGGTGAAATATAATTTTCAAGCATCTTTGAGCCAGCCGTGGTGCGCCAACGTTGGGTGACGAAAATATCTTTGTGCGCAATTGGAATGCCAGTCAGCACGGTGATATTCCCACTCGCAATTTGTGCATCGGCAGCAACCGCTTCGGCCATCGTGAGGTCGCGATCAATGTGCAAAAACGCGTTCAAATCCGCGTTTGTTTCCGCGCGCGCCAGAAAGTATTCGGCGAGCTCCGCAGCGGATATTTTTTTTGTATCCAGCGCTACGCGCAACTGGCTCAATGATTGCTGGTGCGGCAAAGAAAAATCACGCGTCATTCCAGCACCTTCGGCACCAAAAATAAGCCGCTTTCTTGTTGCGGCGCATTCGCCATATTCACTTCACGATGATTGGTCTCAGTCACCGCATCGATGCGCAGCCGAAGCTGCATTTCCTGGATAGTCGCGATGGGATGACACAATGGTTTTAAGCCTGCCGTGTCGACTGCCTGCAGAGTCTCAACCATGGTGAAAATATTGTTGAGTTCGTTCAGCGTGCGCGCTGTTTCGCTGGGCGTGATGTCGATTCGCGCGAGCGTCGCCAATCGGTGAATATCATCAGAAATTAGAGACATGGACGTAACAAAAAAATGAATTTATAGAGAGATTGCGTAGGTGAAAAGCAGCGATAAAAGTCGCTATAGCAGTTTGTAAACCAGTTTGAAACTGCGCTACTTAAAGTGGGGAGCAAAGAATGCTTAACGCTAAGGCGTTTTCAGCCCGTGTTTGCATGTTTTTTACATCCTCACTAGAGTATCATGTGGTTTGATGTCATTTAGATGCACCAACATCATTATTAACTTCGCAAAAAACCTCGCGAATGGAGCTTATTTGTGGTTATATTCATCGAAATCGCGACATCACAGGCCGAATCACCGAGGCATTGGATTTAACCAACGATTTCACATGAATTTTGTCACAAACAAAAACTTCACAATTAGGTGGCGCAAGACAAAAATATTGATCCCTGTTCGCGAGCCCAAAATCAGCCGCGAGCATGGCAACAGAGTCAGAAAGGCAACATGTTCTCGTTTTTCTCGAAATACCTCTCAACCGACTTAGCGATTGATCTCGGAACGGCGAATACTCTTATTTACGTACGCGGCAAAGGTATCGTGCTCGATGAGCCTTCGGTCGTTGCGATACGCCAGGAAGCCGGCCCCAATTCCAAGAAAACCATCCAAGCCGTCGGGCTCGCCGCAAAAATGATGCTGGGCCGTACTCCCGGCAACATCACTGCGATTCGGCCGATGAAAGACGGCGTGATTGCTGATTTTCACACCACCGAGCACATGCTCAAGTTTTTCATCAAAAAAGTTCATGACGCACAATGGTTTCGGCCGAGCCCGCGGATTGTGATCTGCGTACCGTGCGGCTCGACTCAGGTTGAGCGCCGCGCGATTCGTGAATCTGCGGTAGCAGCAGGTGCGTCACAAGTATTTTTAATTGAAGAACCCATGGCCGCAGCAATCGGCGCAGGTTTGCCGATTGCGGAGCCAACCGGCTCGATGGTGGTCGACATTGGCGGTGGCACCACAGAAGTCGGCGTGATCTCTCTCGGCGGAATTGTTTACGCAGCCTCGGTGCGCGTCGGCGGTGATAAGTTTGATGAGGCAATCATCAACTACATCCGCCGCAACTACGGCATGTTGATCGGAGAATCCACTGCTGAAAATATCAAGAAAACGATTGGCTCTGCATTTCCCGGCTCGGAAGTGCGCGAAATGGAAGTGAAAGGCCGCAATCTCGCCGAAGGAATTCCGCGTGCGTTCACGATTTCATCAAATGAAATTTTGGAGGCGCTGACCGATCCGCTTAATTCCATCGTCTCGGCGGTGAAATCGGCGCTCGAACAAACGCCACCCGAATTAGGTGCCGACATTGCCGAAAA
>JAYVYF010000158.1:0-6985 GCA_043784585.1 Burkholderiales bacterium | reverse complement strand
TGGGGGACAATCGAATCAGACGTCACGAAAAGATTAACAATCAGTCACCCACTGATTGGGCGAAACAATTCAACGAACCAGAAATTCAATTGGCTGCATAATTCAGTAACTTGCCCGTCCACTAAATCAGACCTCGCTCACACCGGGTCGTCACTGGTTTTGACCCGCTCAACGCGCATGCCACCGTCCGGCTGAAAAACCATCCCTTCCACGACCAGCTTCTTGATGTCTTTGGAACTGATGGAGTTCGGATCAATGGCCATGATGCGTTGGAGTCCTTCCAGAATGGGTGTCAGTTGGAGCGAAAGTTGGTAGCCAGGTTTTCTCGCTAGTTTAGGCGACCGAATACCAAGTGAGCGGACAAGCTCGCGCTGACCCAAAACGGACGCGATGGCGTCGGGTAAAACGATGCGGAAATAGTAGATGCCGTGCCGGGAGCGGCGCAAGTGGGAAGGCCAAAGCATGGTCAAACCTCTGTGAGAGGTGGACCACGTGCTTGGTGCACCGGCGGGGAGCCGGAAACGGAAAATCCCTGACGAATCAAGGATTTAGGAGTGTGGTGGCCTGGGGCGGAATCGAACCACCGACACAAGGATTTTCAATCCTCTGCTCTACCGACTGAGCTACCAGGCCGTCATACTTTTCGCGTGACACGTAAATACTCAGCGAAGCCGCAGATTATAGCGATAATAGAGGCGCTTTCCAACCACTTTTGAAGAATCTTGCCGAAGGGCCTGGTTTGTCGGCTGCTAACGGAGCTGGCACGGCTCAAACATCTTGCGGATCGACGTCGATTATCCATTTGATATTTCGTAATTTATGCTTCGCTTGATAGACGCTCAATTGTGGCAACCATGCAGCGAGGAATTGTTGCAGCGATTTGCGTGAATCAGCTTGAATCATTAATTGCTGTCGCTCAAACCCGGCCTTGCGCGCGAGCGTGGGCGGCACCGGATCCCAAACCTGCAATCGTGGCGTGCTATCTGATGTGCTTACGGCGGCCTTGTTCAGCGGTACATCAATTGGTGCCTCAAGTAGCGCCGACACAAGCTGCTCGCTCGCAAGTGTCGCGGCACCGGTCATAAAATCAGCCAATAATTGCGAATCGCGACATTCGGCGCGCAGCATGGCCAGAAACGAATATGGCGGCAAATGAGATAGCGCGCGCTCCTTCAGTGCCGCAGTGCTGAACTGCGCATAATTCTGCGCTGCAATTGCCTGGTATACCGCATGACCAGGAAACCGCGTTTGAATCAGCACGCGCCCTGCCAGCTGAGCTCGTCCCGCGCGGCCCGCCACTTGCATCATTTGTGCGGCAAGCCGTTCTGCGGCCCTGAAGTCCGCCGAAAAAATCGCGCCGTCGCTATTGATCACACCCACCAACGTGATGTTGGGAAAATTGTGGCCCTTAGATAGCATCTGTGTGCCGACCAGCACGTCCAACTCGCCCTTGGCCGCACGCTCGAATATCTTTTCAGCGCTGCCGCGTTTGCGAGTCGAATCACGATCTACTCGCGCCATTCTGAGGCCCGGCAGGATGGCTTGAAGCGAAGATTCCACCCGCTCTGACCCTTCGCCTGCTGCGATCAGCTCCAGGCTGCCGCAATCGCCGCATTTGGTCGGGATGCGTGACTGAAATCCGCAATGATGGCAGCGCAGGCGCGCATCGCCCTTATGGAACACCAGTTTCGCAGTGCAGCGCGAGCAGGCGGGCATCCAGCCGCACTGCGCACACACCAGCGCGGGCGCGTAGCCGCGACGATTAATAAAAATCAGCGCCTGTTCGCCGCGTTTAACCGTTTCGTCGATGGCGCGGATAAGGGTTTGGGTGAGGCCATCTCTGGTGCGCTCAATATTGGTATCAATGAACTCGACGCGTGGCAGCGCGGCATTGGGCGCGGCGCGGGTGGTCAGGTTCAAGATTTGAAATCGTCCGCGCGCCAGGTTATGCAGCGTTTCTAGCGATGGCGTGGCCGAGCCCAGCACTACCGGGCAAAGTGCTGCCTGCGCGCGAAACACGGCAACATCGCGCGCGGAATAACGAAATCCTTCCTGTTGCTTGTAAGAAGGATCGTGTTCTTCATCGACCACAATCAAGCCTAGGCGCGGCATGGGCGTAAATACCGCCAGCCGCGTGCCGATAACAATATCTGCGCGCCCGGCCTGGGCCGCCAGCCACGCTTCGGCACGCGGAATATCAGCCATGCCACTGTGCAGCACCGCGATCTGGCTGTGCGGAAAGCGGGCTGCTATCGCGCGCGCAAAGGCGGGCGAAAGATTTATCTCTGGCACCAACACCAGCGCTTGCTTGCGCTGCATCAGCGCGCGATGAATCGCATGTAAATACACTTCCGTTTTGCCGCTACCGGTAATGCCATTCAACAATATCGGCGTAAAACGACCCAAAGCGTTTTCAATTGCGGCAATGGCGAGCGTCTGCTCCGCATTCAGCGCATGGGCCGACGTAAATGTCGCGTCAACGGCGTCCGCATCAGGAAGCGGTGAATCATGTTCATGGTCTGAAGCAGAGGGCTCAGCCACTACAATCAAATACTTATCAACGAGCGCGCGCAGCGACGCGCCTGCATTCGTGAACTGTTGCTTTAGCTGTGCCTCCGGCATGCTTTCGCAGGTCGCGAGTAGCGCCAACAGCTGCCGTTGCAAAGTGGCGCGAGATTTTGCCGCGGCGTTCAAATCGGCCAGATGATCACGCCCCAATTCGCTGATGGCGTAGACATGTTGCGTTTGTGGTAAAAATAATTTGGGCAAACGCAGCGCCGGCGGAATCGCGTTGAGTGCAATTTGGCCCAGTGGATGGTGATAGTAACGCTCACAAAATCGAAACAGTGCAAGGTCGGCGGCGCTAAATGCGGGCACGTTCGCTTGCACCACCGTAATCGATTTGAGTTTCGCAAGCGCTACATTGGTGGCATTGACCACATCAACAATGAGTCCAACCTTTTGCGCTGGCGTGCCGGCCATGGTGCCCCGTCCAAAGGGAACCACCACCAGTTTGCCAATCGAATCTGTTCCCAAACCGGCGGCCAGAAAATCAAACGATTGGGTGAGCGGCAAATCCAGCACAACTTGTGCAATCGGTGTTGAGACCGCCACGGTTGCGGCAGATGTATTCCCACGCTCCGCGGCCAGTAAAACTTTTTTCATCGTAAGGGGTTCGCGCCTATTCAAAAGTTATCAAAGCCGTACAACCTATTCGGGCGCATCAGACTGTTCAAACGAAGAAAGCTGATTAAATGAAAGCGGCTAATTTCGTTGGCTTTAAAGATGAATTTAACCGTGTTTTTGTGGCTGTTTGCTTATGTCTTAAGCAGCCCGTGGGAGCAATTGTTTTGGCCTGTGGATAACTTTGTGGGTAGCTCGTCTTTCGCGTTGAAAACACTCGATTATTTTATAGCCAATAAACTCTTTGGTGCGGCGCAATAAAATTAAAGCCGTTAACAATCAATGAGTTAAAAGTATTTATCAAGTCGAGGCGTGATTCCAATGCGCGTCGCAGCGGAACCACGGTTTCTGTGCATAAGCAAGCTCAAAAAACAAAAAAGACACAAAAAATACGCTTGACAACCTTAGCTCTTTACGAGGCCCTAGTACTGGCGCGGTGAACCGCGTGAACAAGCGCTTCCACATGCGCCGGATTCGTAAACTGTGAAATGCCATGCCCCAAATTAAACACGTGCCCGTTTGCATTTTTGTCGTAAGCAAACTCGGATAACACTCGCTCGGCTTCCTTCGCAATCACGTCTGGCGGCGCAAATAGTGTCAGCGGATCGAGATTACCTTGCAGTGCGACTTTGTCGCCGACCCGTTTTTTAGCCTCCGCTAAATTGATCGTCCAATCCAGCCCCAGCGCGTCAGCCCCCATTTCTGCCATTGATTCGAGCCACAGCCCGCCACCCTTGGTGAAGAAAACACGTGGCACGATACGACCCTGATTTTCGCGTTTTAATTGCGCCATCACGCGCTTCGCATAGGCCAGCGAGAATTCCTGATAGGCGTGATGCGACAACGCGCCGCCCCAAGTATCGAACAGCATCACCGCTTCAGCGCCCGCCTCGATTTGCGCGTTTAAATACGCGACCACGCTTTCGGTATTTTTTTCCAGAATGGAATGCAGTAAATCAGGGCGCTGGAACATCATTGTTTTGGTGGTGCGGAAATCATCCGAGCCACCACCTTCAATCATGTAGCAAGCCAGCGTGAACGGGCTGCCCGAAAAACCAATCAGCGGCACGCGGCGATCGAGCGCTCCGCGAATCTGCCTGACCGCATCGGTCACATATTTTAGCTGGCCCAGATCGGCCAGCGGCAATTTTTTAACGTCGTCCTCGGTGCGCAACGGGCGCTCGAATTTCGGGCCTTCGCCTTCGACAAAATACAAACCCAGGCCCATCGCGTCGGGTACGGTGAGAATGTCAGAAAACAAGATCGCCGCATCAAGCGGAAAGCGATCAAGCGGCTGGAGCGTCACTTCGGTACAGTAGTCCGGATTTTTCGCGAGCCCGAGAAAGCTGCCCGCTTTTTTTCGCGTCGCATTGTATTCGGGGAGGTATCGTCCCGCCTGGCGCATGATCCAGATCGGCGTGTAAGGCGTGGGCTCACGCATTAGCGCGCGCAGGAAATTGTCGTTTTTAAGTGGTGGTGGTTGAATAATTTGGGTCATGGCACAAAGAAAAAGGCGCGATCGAACGATCACGCAGAAATGATTATCGCATTCGTGCCGCGCTTTCAACGTGCAATAACTGTCAAATGTTAAATCGTTATCTGTAGCGCGATTTGAGGTGTTTGTGCTTTAAATAGCCCGTCTATGGGGGTGTTTGAAATATTATTAATGGATGCCTGTTCGCGGGTTCAAAAAACTGGCGATAATTTGCTTTGCTGCTTTGCAGCCCATATTCGCGCATTTATCCACACATTCATTTGCATCCGAGCCACCACCCCACCACCGATGACAGATCGCCTCAAACTCTATTTCCAACTGGTTCGCCTGAACAAACCCATCGGCATTTTGCTGCTCCTGTGGCCGACCTTATGGGGGCTGTGGATTGCCTCCAATGGCGTGCCTGGCAGAACGATTCTCGTCGTTTTCATCACTGGCACTGTCCTGATGCGTTCAGCGGGTTGTGCGCTTAACGATTACGCGGATCGCGATTTTGATGGAAAGGTAAAACGTACCGCGCAACGCCCCTTGGCAGCAAAAAAAATATCATCTGCGGAAGCGCTGATGGTGGCTGCCGTGCTGGCCTTGGCGGCGTTTTTACTGGTCATTATTTTTCTCAACACGCTGACCATTTATCTATCAATCGTCGCTGCGTTTTTAGCCGCCAGCTATCCCTTTACCAAACGATTTTTAGCCATGCCGCAGGCATATCTCGGCATCGCGTTCGGGTTTGGCATTCCCATGGGGTTCGCCGCAGTTAGCGGCGAAGTGCCCGCGATTGCGTGGTGGCTGTTAGTGGCGAATATTTTCTGGACGCTGGCCTACGACACTGAATATGCCATGGTGGACCGCGATGATGACGTGAAAATTGGCATCAAAACGACGGCGTTGCTGTTTGGCGATTATGACGTTGCCGCCGTCATGCTTTGTTATGTTGTTTTTATCGCGTTGATGGCAGCCATTGGCGCGTATCTTGGCTTTGCGTGGCGTTATGGGGCGGGGCTCGTGATCGCATCGTTAATCGCGGTTTATCATTTCACGCTCATCAAAGGTCGTGATCGTGACCTTTGTTTTAAAGCATTTGTGCATAATAATTGGCTTGGCTTCGCTGTTTTCACGGGTACCGCGGCAGAGCTTGCGCGGTAGATGCGCTTTGGTTTAGTGGTTGATTATTTGCAAGTATGCGAAATGGTGCGAGCGCTTTTGTATCACGTGGCCTCATTTTTAATCTTATTGCAGTTATTTTGTCCGTGTCCGTGCATAACCAGATCACCAGATTTTTATCAGCGTAATTCTAATCGGCTAAATGAAAAACGAACTTTCGACGCTTTCACCTCCGCTCGGAAAGCTGCCCTTAGCGGCAGGCAAGGCAGATTCGCCAGCGGGACAAAAGCCAACGGGCCATGAAAGCGCCTGGCGCGCCGCGTGGGCCCTGCAGTTAACGCGTCCCGCTGAATCGTTTGCATTGGCAACGGTCGCGCTAGACGGGGCTATTGCCGCAAATGAACCACATGCCGCCGCATGGGCGCAGCTATGCCGCGCACTCGCTGGATACCGATGGATTGGCGCTGATATCGGTCAAATGAGTGTGGATTTTGTCGAGGCTGCACGCCAGATGGATACGCTAAACGACGCGCGTGGAAAACGCTTGGTGTTACTGCTGGACGCGGTGCTGGCAAAGAAGCGGGGGCGCTGGCCCGAGGCGTTAAAAGCCTACGAAAAAATTAGTGGCAGCTTCGATTTAGGCGCGATGGACGCCGATAATTTTTACCTGTTACTGGGCTTGTCCACTAGTCATGTCTATTGCGGCAATTTGGCCGATGGTCTGCGCTTTGGGTACATTGGGCTCAATCTGGCGCAGTATCTTGATCTCGCCGCAGAAGAAGTAACCATGTGTTTACCGCTGGGCGTGGCACTCATGGCGGCACGCGATCACGACGAGTCGGCAGAATTATTCAGCGCCGCTGAAGTCATTGCGGCGCGTATCGATAGTCCGATGCTGCTCAAAACCACGCGCAACAATCTTGGCGTGGTGCTGCGGCGTATTGGCGGCATATCCAATCTGACGCGCGCCAGGCAGCTGGTGGCATGGGTGCTGGCGGAACCCGCCGCCATGATTGGTGGGCAACAATTTGCGCATTACTCTGCCGCCGAGCTTTATATCCTGCTCGGTCAGTTGGACGATGCAGAAGCTCAATTGGAACAAGCCCGCGCCACGCTCGATGCCAGCCGAGGCGCTAATCCGCTCGAAGCTTTGGATGGTGCAAAATTGAACTTTATTCGCGGCATGATCGCTAGCCGGCGCGG
>JAYVYF010000157.1:0-1582 GCA_043784585.1 Burkholderiales bacterium | reverse complement strand
GTGAATAAAAAGAACTATGAAAGTTTGGTGTCGCGACGTGAGTCAGCCAGCATCTCTGGAGACATGCAATCAGTCTCTGGTGTCGCTGACTTCAGATTGATTGACCCACCGCGGGTATCGCCTAAGCCAGTGGCACCTAACCGCACCTTACTCATCCCGGTAACATTATTGATTGCGCTCGCGGCTGGCGTAGCCGCGACGATTAGCGCAATTGAATTGCGCCCGACTTTTTATGACCGAAAAGCGTTGAGCGACGCGGTTGGCCTTCCCATACTCGGAACAGTATCGATGGTATTAAGCGATCTAAAAACAAACCAAGAACGAAAAAGTACCATCCTATTCGCCAGTGGATTGGGTGTTTTGATACTTGCTTATCTGGCAGGTTTCATCGTCCTTGCAATGTTTAGCGCACGCGCAGCTTAAGGGTTGACGTGAGCCTGATTGAGCAAGCCGCCAAACGCCTCGAAGAACTTAGGCGTGCTGGCATTAGCTTGCCAGAAGTGTCTACCAAGTCCGCTGAATCGGTCACGCCGAAGCCAATTAGGCCCACCGTACCATCCCCTGCATCAACATTATCGGCAGAGCAGAAACCACAAGCCGGCTCAGGTGTTTGGCCAGAAAAAGTTTGGCCTGAAAAACCCGCTTTTGGCACGTTGCAGCCATCGCGCGCACAACCACCACCCCTGAATGAAAAAGGCGTTGTCGCGCACGTTACTTCAAAACGTTTCGATCTCAATTTAGCCAAGCTGGCTTCTCTTGGATTCGCAACACCAGACATGCCGCGCTCTAGAATTGCTGACGAATTCCGCGTTTTAAAACGCCCATTGATTGGCAACGTAACAGGGGAGCGCGTTATTCCCATCAAGCACGCGAACTTGATTATGGTGACCAGCTCAGTACCTGGCGAAGGCAAGACTTTTTCTGCCGTCAACTTGGCGATGAGCATGGCCATGGAGCTCGATAAAACGGTTTTGCTGGTAGACGCAGACGTCGCACGACCTTCGCTGCCAAAAGTGCTCGGCCTGCCACACGACCGAGGTCTGCTTGATGTCCTCAAGGATAAATCGATTGACCTAAGCGAAGTGCTTATTCGCACGAATGTCGACAAGTTATCGCTACTCCAGGCAGGGACACCGCAAGCACAAGCGACAGAACTCCTTGCCAGTGACGAAATGGCAAGGCTGCTCGAAGAAATATCTACACGCTACTCTGATCGAATAATCATATTTGATTCGCCACCGTTGCTGGTGACCACTGAAGCGCGCGTCTTAGCAACTCAAATGGGGCAAATTGTACTTATCGTGAATGCGGAAAATACTCTCCAACGTGACGTTCAGCAGGCGCTGGCAACGATTGAGGCGTGTCCCGTTAAGATGATGGTGCTGAATCAGGTGAGAACGGTCGCGCAAGGCGGCTATGGCTACGGTTATCATGCATAACGATTTTCAGCCATGACAAGCGTTACAAAAAATATCGGCTTCAAGTCAGGCTTGTGCGCTCATTCACAACAGGGTTTTGACTATCGTGATCGCCTTCCCATACGCAGAAACTTTCTTGGTCTAGCGTGCCTGCTGTGTACCGG